>JALVJU010000096.1:0-3634 GCA_027034005.1 Marinilabiliaceae bacterium | reverse complement strand
CTTAGGGGGAGGGTTAGAATATAAACTTAGTGACATTGAATTGTCAGGTAGGCTGGCGCAAAAGTGAATTGTTTTGAAGGAAAAAGGAATAGAAGCGTGTTTAAAATATAATTAATTAACAGCTATTTTGTAGCTTATTTTTCTTCCCACGCCGCAGCGTGGGATTAAGGGGGACTTAATATGCCGGAAATAAACAGAGACGTACACAGCAAAGAGGTACAGGAGATAATGGGTAATATTCCCGGATGGATTATCCGTTGGGGCTTATCGGTTGTTTTCGCAGTTTTCGTACTAATCATTATCGGAAGTTGGTTTTTCAGCTATCCCGAGGTGGTTACCGCCCCGCTTGTTATTACAACCTACAACACCCCTGCCGTGCTAAAGACAAAAACAGGGGGTAAGATCGATCGCCTGTTGGTTTCTAACGAACAGGTTGTAAAAGCGGGCGAGATGATTGCGGTTATTGAAAACACAACCGACTATAACGATTTGCTGATGCTCGAAAAGGAGTTCATGCACCTGCGTGAACCGGTAAACTGGGACAGTGTTGTATGTTCGGCCGGTTTCAGCGAGACATATATGCTTGGCGAGTTGCAAAATCAATATGTTAATTTCCTAAAGAACAGTAAACAGTTCTGCCACTACCTTAACCAAAACCACCTTCCGCTGAAAATAAAATTATTGGAGAAACAGATAGAAAAACAAAACGAGATTTATAGTAAACAGTTGCAGCAACTGAAGTATAAAACCGAGGAGCTGGAGCTTGCACGAAACAGTTTCGGTCGCGATTCAATGCTTTTTCACCTCGGCACCTATGCAATAACAAAATCGGAATATGAGAGGTCACGACAGGTATACATTCAAAAGATATCTTCTTTCGTTGGTTTTGAGAGTTCGCTGAAATCCACTGAGGCAGCTAATCTGAGATTGCAGGAAACAAAGATTGAACTTCAGTTACAACTTGAACGTGAGCTTAACCAGTATCGTATGGCACTTGATGAGAGTATACAATTGTTAAAATCGTCGATAGTTGGCTGGAAAGATAAGTATATACTTACATCACCTATTGATGGCCGGATAACTTTTACCGGATACTGGAACGAGAATCAGATAGTAAAACCCGGCGACAGACTGGCTACGGTTGTGCCGCTTGACGAAACCCGCATTATTGCCAAGGCGGTTATTCCGCCTGCAAGCATTGGTAAGGTCGAAAAGGGCCAGGTCGTGCACATAAAGCTGTCCGGGTTTCCTTTCATGGAGTTTGGAATGCTGAGAGGTAAGGTATCGTCAATATCACTTGTCCCTGAAAAAGAGGGGTATGTTGCCGAGATTGAACTTACCGGTGGTATGACCTCGTCGTACAGTGAGCAACTGAAATTCATACAGCAGATGGACGGTACGGCAGAGATAATTACAAAAAAGATGAGATTGATATATCGTTTTATTAACCCGCTACGGGCTTTAGCCGATAAGGTTGAATAGCAAAACAGACTGCGGTTTTAAATTATTAAACAGATGAAAAATAATTTAACAGACGTTACATTTATTATTCCGGTTCGCATCGACTCTACGGAGCGCAAAGAGAATGTTGCTAAGGTAATTGATTTTATTAAAACACATTTTGAAACGTCAATTACAGTACTTGAAGCCGACAATAAAGAAGTGGTATTTCATAACCTCATTGATAAAAAGATATTTATTAAAGACAGCGACACTGTTTTTTACCGTACTAAATACCTGAATCAAATGACCCATGTTTGTAACACTCCCTATGTGGCCATTTGGGATACCGATGTAATAGTTGAACCGTCACAAATTGTTGATTCGGTATTAAAGCTTCGTTTGGGAGATGCTGATTTTGCCTTTCCCTTCGATGGGCGTTTTTTGAATGTCCCCCCAATTATCAGGGAACTTTTTTTTATAAAAAATGATATGGACGTTTTAGTGCAGAATATAAATCTTCTTAATCCGGCTTACGGGAGTGCATCGGTTGGTGGAGCGTTTATTGCCAACAGACAAACTTACATTAAAACAGGAATGGAGAATGAAACCTTTTACGGTTGGGGTATGGAAGATATGGAGAGGGTGAAAAGATGGGAGATATCAGGCTGTAATATTTACCGTGCTCCCGGGCCTTTGTTTCACCTTTATCATCCACGAAAGCAAAACAGTTGGTTTGTAAATAATGAAATGGAGTTAAAAAGCAAAATGGAATTTTTGCGTATTTGCAAATTGTCAGGGGAGGAACTACACCGGGAAGTAAGCAGTTGGAACCCGGTTAATAAAAAGTAGTATTATGCATTTTTCAGAAAGCGAATCTCATAACTTAAAAAGCAGCCGTATAATTGAAGAGTATTTACTAAAAAGTACGGAACCAAAGCTACAAATTGGGTGTGGTCATAATCTGCATGAAGGTTGGCTTAATACAGATTTAAACTATTCGGAAGAATTAAATATTGCATTTTTAGATGCCGGGAAAACATTTCCTTTTAATAATGAAACTTTTGTGTATGTTTATTCAGAACACATTTTCGAGTATCTTACACTTGAAGAGAGTTTAAATATGCTTAATGAAAGCTATAGAGTGCTTAAACCGGGAGGATACATCAGAATTGCAACTCCAGACCTTGATTTCCTCATTAAGCTTTATCTCTATAAAACTTTACCGGTGCATCAGAATTATGTAAAATGGAGTTCAGGCATGTTTTATAATTCTGCTAACAGATTAACTAACGACCCAAAATTACTTACTGTTTATGTCATAAATAATTTCTTTAAAGACTGGGGGCATCAGGTAATCCATAATTTTGACACGATTAAAGATTTACTTTTAAAAGCCGGATTTAGGAATATCACAAAAGAGAAAATGGGGAAAAGTAATATTCCTGAATTAGTAGATATGGAAAAACATGGCAAGGTTATTCCTCCTGAATTTAATGAGTTGGAATCATTGATTGTTCAAGCTGTAAAGTATTAGCTTTATTTTTCACATCGTAAGCTCGTGAAAAACGGATTCAAGGCCTCTCTCCTCTTACCTTTCAGAGTTCCTGTCTTTGACACAAATTCTCGGTTATGTTTCTCGACCTCCACAGTGTCGAAAAAAGAGGCAACCAGCTCCACCCTTCCCGGGTCACCGACAAAGATAACCGTATCTGCCAGTTCGTCCGGCCTCAGATGCAGATGAAACACACTGCCGTCATCATTTATGATTAGTTCCGATTCTTCAATTCGTCGCATAGCTGTTTTATTTCTATCAAATTTAAGAAAAAAACAACATCTTGTATCAATGCATCTTTACAAAATATTTCTTTGAGTTTAATGATTTGATTTTAAAGTGTAAGGTTTAGTGCAAAATGTTGGTTTTGATTTCATGGGCCGGCAAAAAACTGCCGAAGCCGAGGGCATCGCTGCAAGCGATACCCTCGGTTACTCCCTAAAACCCTTTAGCCATTCAGCCATAGAACCCTAGAACCATTTAACCCTAGAGCCATAAAATTTACTCACATAGCTCATACCCCATCTTATCCCCTTTTTCGGTTGCGGGTATGCCGCTTTTCATCCATACGGGCATCGGCTTTCCTTTCAGGTAATGGTCGAAGAACTGCATCATGCGGCGGCTCAGGTCTTTCTCGTT
>JALVJU010000095.1 GCA_027034005.1 Marinilabiliaceae bacterium | reverse complement strand
TTTCGCAACATCTTGGAGGGGGCATAGAGTCCATGCTTTTGATGCTTGTGGTGGGCATTCCCCTTTACATATGCGCAACTGCCTCAACGCCCATTGCCGCAGCCCTCATTCTCAAGGGCATGAGCCCTGGAACGGCCCTGGTGTTCCTTCTTGTGGGCCCTGCAACGAATGTCACCTCTTTGTCCGTGCTTCTTGGAATACTTGGCCGAACAGGCACTGTGATCTATCTTGCCACTATTGCGGTTTTTAGCGTGGTCTTTGGGCTTATCCTGGATGCATTTTATGCCGCTTCTGGCATCGTTCCCTCTGCAGTCATAGGAAAGGCTGCCGAGATAGTCCCAGACGGCCTTATGACATTTTTTGCGCTGTTGCTGGTGGTTATGTTTCTGGTTGCAAGGTATAAAAGCCGTTCAAAGGCTTAAAAAAACCAGAACGGGATCACTTGGAGATAAGCCTTTCAGAAACGGTCCTTTCCAGGACGGTCAACTCTTTATCGCACTTTTCAGGTAGGCAGGACTTGAGAATAGTTTTATTAACAGTGGGTGTTCAGGCTGAAAGAGGGATGGGCTATCTGGATTTCAGCCTCTCGGCAATGTCCTTTCCAAGTTTGATTGCGGCCTCGACTGCCTCGGGCTGCTTTTCAAAGGTTGCAATTTCCACTGAAGAAACCATTTTATCCGGGCCATAAATCATCTTCACTGCGGACATCTTGCATTCATCTCCTTGGCCACATTTGATGCAGGGAACGTTGCCCAAGACCCGTACTGCGCCAACAAATTCCATTCCCTCTTCAAGCATGTAATACTTGATGCTGTTAATCCCTGTTTCGCAGGCAGGAGGAAGCATTTCGTTTCCTGGAGGAATAGCGCAGGTGATGATGGCGCCACCAGGCTTTCCCGCCATGTATCCGTGGGTGTGGCGAAGGGGGTAAAGGCGCTCAATGAAAGCCTTTGTTCTGGCATCAAGGGAAGAATAGGGCGTAAATCCGGCAATTATCAGTGCATCCGCCTCCCTGGCCTTTTCCGCCAAGACGATTCCATCATCTTCAATGACGCACCTGTTTGTTTTCACGCACTCAAGACACGCCTTGCATGGAGCAACCTCGTAGTCCGAAAGCTTTATGAATTCCGTCTCCATACCGGTGGAATCAAGGGCAAGCCTCAGTGCCCGGTCCGTGTTGCTGTTTTCTATGGGGGAGCCAGATACTCCAAGAATCTTCATGTGTTTCCCCTTTGCTATCCTTTTTTAAAAGGTCTGGAATGACTAACCAGTGGCTTGAAAAGAGAGAAGCTATGTAAGATATGCATTCCTGTCAGGAGAGGTTTGGCATTCTTTGTCTAAAGGTATCGCCTCGTTAGGCTTGTCTTATTTCTTTGCAAAATACTTCACACCTTTAATGTCCTTGAAGTCTGAATCCATGGTCCAAAGAGTTGCTTTATGCTCGTTAGCAGTTGCAAGGATAATACTATCTGCCATTGGCAATTTATGAGTTATGCTAAGTTTTGAAGCACTCATTGCAAGTGAAGCAGTAAGATCCACAACAAGACCTTTTTGCATTGCAGCAACAGCTTGCAGCGCTTCATTTTCTGTAGATTCACGCAATACCACTTTAAAAACCTCATAAATTGAGATTGTTGGAACAATTAAAGTGGATGTTGCGCAAAGTTGTTTGCTAAAATATTTAGCCTCTGGTTCATCTGCAAAATATGCAAGCCAACCAGAAGAATCGACAACATTCATAGCCTGTCATTCTCTCTCTGGAAACTTGTATTGATCCCTTTCAAAAAACCACGAAGTTCCTTTACATCTACATCGGGAATCAATTCTATCCTTCCTTCATATTCTATAACATGCATTTTTTGACCTGGTTTGAGTCGTAAAGCTTCCCTCACTGATTTGGGTATAACTACCTGAAATTTAGGTGACAATGTTACTGTTTGCATGTCGTTCCTCATATCTATCTAATTTGGTAATACTATAATCTATTCGATCTGAATACGTCAAACCTGGTTTTTTGTCCACGACCAGGTCGCTTGCCGCTCTGAGCGCTAGCGGCGTCTGCTCTATCCGCTTGTTGCCCCTTAATTTCGTATTCTATGAGTGTAAGTAAAATTGCACCACTTCTGCCAATTGTTAGACGCCTAAATATTTCTTTTTTAGGCCGCTAAAGGTATCTTTGCCTTTATCTTGTCCTGGGGAACGTATATCTTTTTTGCCGCATCCTGATGTATTAATCTAGCCTTCTTCAAAAACTGCAAATCTTGATACACGTTCTTGTAATCTTTCTTCGAAAGCTGACTTAATTCACGCATGCTGGAGAATCCGTGGTTGTGTAATGCCTTTAATAAGGCAATTCGACGCTTTGTTAGAACCTGGAAAAAATTCAATGGCTGCCAATTGTCATCAGGGGGGACAATAATTGTCGTTAAATATTTTTCCCCTCTCAATCTGAAATCTGTTGGGATTTTGAATACGCCTAATTGACATAAATCAGTTTTGATCGTGGGCATAATTCTTGCCAAAGATTTTAGAAATCGAAATCAAGTCCAAATTGTATTCGGTAAATTAGGTACTAGGTTTACCGTTTTTTTCTGCATCCGGATGGACCATTTTTAAAGGAGATTTTGCGATGAAAAGATTCTTTACACTTCTGGCTTCTATACTTCTACTAATTCTTTGGGTAGTACCGAGTTTTGGAGAGACTCTCCTTTTCTCATCTCCGAACTATAGTTTTTCGGTTCCAGAGAACAGTACTTCTCAAAACGGACCTCCAAATGAGGGAATGCTCGTAGAAGCTCAATTCAAAGCTTTAAACACTACTTCTCCAGGCGCAATTTTCACGGTACAACTTAATCCAGTTGACTTTGTTAAAATTAAAGTCAACCAGGTAACAAAAGAAAACGGGCTAACTATAATCAAGGGAAAAGTGCTTCCTGATTATGGTACAGGGAGTTTCCTTTTTGTAGTTAAAGGAAATATTGCATCCGGACAGGTCGAGTATAATGGTGCAACTTATGAAATTGCTTATACTGGAACGAATAATCTATTCAGAATAATAGATATGAGCCAAAAGACTCCAAAAGAGATTGATAATGATATTTTAGTTCCATCGGTCTCAGAGCCTGTCTCAACTGGAGAACCTCCAGCTGAAGCATCGATTCCAACCTTTGAAGCTTCTACAGCTAACACTAATATAGACCTTCTTATACTTTATACTCCAGGAGTTGCTGCAGCTCATCCAGGAAATGCTCTTGATACTTATCTGCAGTTCTTAGTAACAAAAACGAATGAAGCATACGCCAACAGCCAGACAGGCGTACATTTCACACTCGTAGGAAAAGCTCAGGTCAATGTTACAGATGGTGGACCTCTCCTGCCTGTCATTCAAGATTTGACTAGTGGCAAAGGAGTTTTTTCAAATGTGCCAACTCTCAGAAATCAGTATGGAGCCGACCTAGTGAGTCTAATAAGAGTTTTAAAAGACTCCAACGATTATTGTGGACGGGGATGGCTTCTACCTTCTTTAGACAGCTCTGTATCAAATTCTTACGGCTACTCAGTCGTACAAACTGGCTCATCTAACAAGGGCTACTGCCCGGTTCTAACACTGGCCCATGAAATAGGACATAACCTTGGATGTATGCACGATGAAGACCATTCAGGCGGTGTTCCAGGAATTTTTCCATACTCTTACGGGTATGACATTCCTGGAGTTTTTGCAACAGTCATGAGTTACGATATGCCTAGAATTCCATATTTTTCGAGTCCTAACATTACTTACCAGGGGCACGTCATAGGAAATGCCTCTTCAGCCGACAATGCAAGAACCATACGCCAAACTAAAGCCATTGTAGCCGCATACAGGCCACATGTAGACAATGGCTCAGGCGGTGACTCCGGAGGCGGCGACAATGGAGGCGATGACGGAGGAAATAATGACGGTGGGAATAACGGAGGAGGAAACTCTGGACCTCCATCTGGCTACTGTTCCCTTCAGGGTAAGATTCAGAAATATGAATGGATCAAGACTGTAAAAATTGGGAATTTCATAAATACTAGTGGAGCCTCTAAATATTCTGATTTTACTGGAAAGACTATTTCTCTTGCTCCGGGTTCTAATGCTCAAGTAAGTTTAATTCCCGGATTTTCCGGAAAAGCATACCTAGAAGCTTGGAGAATCTGGATAGACTACAATAAGGATGGGGATTTCAATGATGCTGGAGAGCTTGTTTTCAACGGCGCCAAGGCTGGAACGACAACTGGGGTTATACATGTAAAGAGCAGTGCTTCAGGAACAACTCGTATGAGGATTGCTATGCAGTACAAGAGTGCCCCTCCAGTATGTGGTCTCTTCACTTACGGAGAAGCCGAAGATTACACTGTACACTTTAGTAGCAACGGTGGAGGCGGAAACGATGATGGTAACGACGAAGGCGGAAACACCAATGGGGGCGGCAATGACAACGATGATGGAAGCAATAACAACGACGGTGGAAATAATAGCGATGATGGAGACAACACCGGAGGAGTAGATCCACCAACTTCAGCTTGTAGCGCTTCTGGAAACAGTCAGAAGTACGAATGGATTCAGCAGGTAAAAATCGGGTCCGTTACTAAGACTTCCGGCAAAAATGGATATGAGGATTTTACAAACACTACGATTAACTTGAATCCAGGAGCAAATGTTGCAGTAACTCTTAGACCTGGTTTTTCCGGAGCTGCTTACGCTGAAGCTTGGGGAATCTATATAGACTACAACCACGATGGAGACTTCAATGATCCTGGAGAAAGAGTTTTCACAAGAACCTCAAAGAGCACCGTTACTGGAGCTTTCAAAGTCCGTTCAGATGCAACAGGTTCAGCAATTTTGAGAGTAGTTATGAGTTATAAGAGCCTGCCTTCAGCATGTGGGTCATTCCCATACGGCGAAGTTGAAGACTATACTGTAAATTTTGGAGGCAGCAGCAACAACGGTGGAGGAAACAACGGAAATAACGGCGGCGGAAATGGTGGAAGCTCCGTTAACTACTGCAGCTCTCATGCCGTCTCTCAGAAGTATGAATGGATCAAGAAAGTAAGAATTGGAAGTTTGAGTTTTACTAGCGGAAAGAGCGGCTATAGCAACTACTCAGATAAGATAATTCATGCAAACAAGGGACAGACTCTGCAGGTTGATCTTACTCCAGGATACTCTGGCGGAGCATATGTTGAAGCTTGGAGAATCTGGATAGATTATAACCACGATGGAGACTTCAAGGATCCTGGAGAAATGGTTCTCGCAACCTCCGGAAAGAACACACGCTCTGGAGTAATACATTTAAAGAGCTCTTTCTCTGGTACAACTAGGGTCAGGGTTGCAATGTCTTACAAAACTTTTCCACCAAGCTGCGGAAGCTTCAAGTATGGAGAGGTTGAAGACTACACGATAACCGTCAATCCATAATCAAGCACTCTTTCCTAGAAATGGGGGCAGCCTCAAAAAGCTGCCCCCTTGACAGGACGCAGAGAGTTGACGGGCAGGTTAAGCGGCCTTTTCTGTCTTATTTTCCAGGGGAGGAACCATTTCTTGATATGAAAATTCAGGAAGTCCCGCCTTGGCTTTTGCATGTTCAATGGTCATGTTTACGAGATTGCCCTGTTCATCCAAATCAATATAAATGTCCTCGCTTATCTCTTTTGTTTCATGGACTTCTCTGTCGGTAAACTCTATCAAAGCCGTATCGGTATCTGGGAAATATTTAATTTTCTCAACTTTCGGAGTTAATTTTTCAGAAAATGTTCGGGATAATATATTGAAATAATTATTATATTTTAGTTAAGGAGTCCTCTCTTGTCGATTATAATGGTGGTTACCATATCGCCATTAAATCA
>JALVJU010000094.1 GCA_027034005.1 Marinilabiliaceae bacterium | reverse complement strand
GTGCATCATCCAAACAATCGTGGTTTTGACTATTTCTGCGGTATGCTTGGCGGGGGGCATAATTATTTCCCCGAAAAAGGACATAACTCCATTCAACGTAACGGAACCCATGTGACAAAATTCTCAAGCCCTTACCTGACCGATTTTTTTACGGATGAAGGAGTAAACTGGATAAAAACACATAAAGACAACCCCTGGTTTTTGTATATGTCGTACAATGCTCCGCATACACCGATGCAGGCAAAGGAGGAGGACCTGGCACTCTTTCCCGATATAAAGGACAAAGGCCGCAGGACTTATGCCGCCATGGTCTATGCCCTCGACAGAGGTGTAGGCAGGTTGATCCGGGCACTGAAAGATGAAGGAGAGCTTGATAACACATTGATAGTTTTCTTTGCCGATAACGGCGGAGCAACAACCAACCATTGCTGGCGCGGTCCCTATTCCGGATCTAAAGGAAATATGCGGGAGGGAGGAATCCATGTGCCGATGTTCTGGTACTGGAAAGGCGTTCTGCAGCCCGGAAGTACAGATGCCGTGATCTCGAGTCTTGACCTTTTGCCTACTTTCCTTGCCGTGGCAGGGGCCAAGCCCATTGAGGCATTTGACGGTAAAGGCAAGAAGAAACATCCAAGGGTTTACGACGGATACAATGTACTGCCGGTTCTGGAAGGTAAAGAGACCGCCCGCATACGCCGCCTGTTCTGGCGATTGCAGGGACAGTGCTGTGTGCTGGACGGCGAGGATAAGTTTATCCGGCTGACTCATCGACCTGCTCAGTATTTCAGGCCGTTTGAGGATAAAGGGGAGAGGAACGACCTGACCCGGGAGAATCCAAAGCGTGTTAAGGAACTTTACAACATGTTGTTGCAATGGGAAAGCGGTTTGCCCACATATCCTCATTTTTTCACATCTCCATACTGGATAAAAGCATCGGCACAAAATTATGATGATTATGTCCCTGTTCCCGAACCGGAGTAGGAAGGAATGATTTAAGGATGTAATGATGAAATGATGTAATGATCTAAGGATGTTAGGATGTAATTTGGGTAGGAGGTTTGTAAGGGCTTTATTTTGTGATAACTTAGGAGTTAAAAACTATAAATCAATTAGCTATGAATTCTTTTAAAAAAGATCTGATCGACAAATTATCTGTTTTGTTCATTCTTGTTTTTACTGGGGCGTCTCTGTCGGGACAGAAATTGTATGATCCGCCGGTGAAATACTGGGAACCTATCCGGGACGATGTTTATCTGCAGGATAAAAGTGTAAGGATAAAAACTGATGAACCTGTTCAGGCAGTGGCAAAATAGGGGGATGAAAGTTTTGTCGTAATGGGGGGTAAGTTGTATAAAATAGACGATACTGACATTGTGCCAGTCGGAGATGCTCCTGACGGAATAAACAGATTAATGCAGCCGGACGGCAATCTGTGGGCTTTGACAGACAATGGTCTTCTTGAATATAAAAATAAAAAATGGTCTGAGATAGATGATAGGAAATACGTTGATATGTGCATGCACAACGGGAAACTGCATGCTGCCACCAGTGAGGATATTTACCGGCTGGAAGACGGGAAATTCGTCAACATAAAACCCGAGGGAGGATACAACACCAGCGATATCACCATGATAATGGAGGATGGCACTCAGGTGCATGCCGACCCGGTACGGCTTGGCCCCATCAAAAGGATACAATCCTACAGTAACACTCTTTATGTTTTGAGGCCCAATCGCCTGGTGCTTATCGACAATACAGTTGTTAACACTGATTTCATCGATTGGGGGATATGGCCTTCGAAGGATATGAGGGATATGCTTAGTTACGGAAGTAAACTTTTTGTTACTACCGGACGAGGACTCGGAATGCTCCGGGGCGCTTCTCTTTTTATCATTAAAGGCAAAGACGGGCTTCCATACGAGAATACCAC
>JALVJU010000093.1 GCA_027034005.1 Marinilabiliaceae bacterium | reverse complement strand
TGATGGCTTATGTTCATGTTGCCCATGATGTGGTAGTGGGAAACAATGTTATCCTTGTGAACACCGTTCAGGTTGCCGGTGAGGTGAAGATAGACGACTATGCCATCATTGGAGGCATGTCAGCAATTCATCAGTTCGTACACATCGGGGCTCATGTTATGATCCGGGGCGGTTCGCTTGTTGGCAAGGATGTTCCTCCTTACATTAAAGCAGGGCATTATCCTCTCTCTTATGCAGGAGTAAACTCCATTGGTCTGAGAAGAAGGAATTTTAACAATGATCAGATAAGGGATATCCAGAATATTTACAGGATACTTTTCCAGATGGGATTGAACAACACCGATGGAATTGAAAAGATAGAGGCAGAACTTCCGGCATCGAAAGAGAGGGATGAGATCATTCTTTTTGTTAGAAACTCACACCGCGGAATAATCAGAGGGTATTATCCTGACAGGGACAGGGACTGATTATTTCAGCAGGAAAAATATAGGGCCCGGCATTTTTTATGTAGGGCTTTTTTTTGATGTAAAAAAGCCGGATACGAAGTACCCGGCCAACACAAAATAAAACACAAAAACTATTACAATTATTCCATACTTGTTTTAAGGCTTTGGGCACGGGCAACTACTGCCTCATACTCTTTTGCTGTCAGGTCTTTGAAGAAGTAACTCACAGGGTCAACCTCTTTGTTATTTAAATGCACCTCATAATGCAGGTGGGGTCCTGATGACAGTCCCGTATTTCCTGTTAATCCTATCACTTCGCCACGGACAACCTTCTGCCCTCTTTTCACATTTATCTTGCTCATATGGGCATACAGGGTAACAAGTCCGTATCCGTGATCTATTTCTACTACCTGTCCGAAACTGTCAGAGTGCCTTGCCGATTTAACAACACCATCGGCAGATGCGAATATCGGTGTCCCTGTGGGAGCTATAAAATCAATGCCTTCATGCATGCGATAACGGTTAAGGATGGGATGAAAGCGCATACCAAAGCCTGAACCTATTCGCTTAAGGTCCCAGTTGGCTATGGGAATGATGGCAGGCAGGTGCTGTAAACGGTCTACGTTCATTCTTGCCTTTTTCAAAAGATTGATGTACGAACTCTTCTGGACCTCCATCTTTGCAAGCACCTTATCAAGTTTTTTGTATGATTCAACGACCTCTTTCAGGCTTTTTTTCTTTTCCAGTTCTTCATATTTGTTTATACCTCCTGTACCGGCCATTCTCATTTCTTTAGGCAGAGGTTTGGAGCCAAGAACAGTACGGTAAACACTGTCATCATACGATATCAGCTCCGACAGTTTCATGTCGGCATACTCGATCTTATCGTTTAATATTTCCTGGTTTTTCTCTAAAGCCTGTATCTTTTCGGCTTGTAATTTTTCTTTTGGGGTGTAATATTCAACAGCGATGAATAAATAAGATAAAAGACCCATTACTATACCCACAATGACATAAGGAAGGACCTTTTTTAATCTGTCCTTTATGGTGACATCTACCTGGATATATGTTAACGATTCGGGATCGTAAATGTATTTTTTTCTAGACATATCACTTATAATTTAATAAGTAACGGTTTGGACTTTTATTACGCTAATAATCTTTAAAAGTTACAAAAATACTCCTTTTATCAAATAAACAAAGCGATTCAAGCACAAAAACAATAATTTGGTCAATTCTGTTATGTGTTGTTTATCTGACACTTAACTTGCTGCAAAAACCTGAATTCAGCGATCAAATAAAAAATCAATATTTCTTCTCAAACCTTTGTGTTTTGTGCGTTCCACGGGTGTTTCCCTGAAAAGTTCCTTAAATCTTTTTTCATCTAATTTCTGCCAATCCTTTAATGTCATCTTCAGGAATTCTTCACGGGGTTTAAAATCGGGTTCTTCGGTTGGGATGGCCTTCTTGTTCCAGGGGCAAACTTCCTGGCAGATATCGCACCCGAATATCCAATTATCAAATTTGCCTTTGAATTTGGAGGGGATATCACCATTATTCTCAATGGTGAGATATGAAATGCATTTGTTGGCATCTACAGTGTATGGCTTTGTTAAAGCTCCTGTGGGACATGCATCGATGCACCTTGTACAGGTGCCGCAGGCATCTTTTACCTGCTCTGCTTCATCCTCTATCTCAAGGTTACTGATTATCTCCCCGATGAAAACGAACGATCCCCACCTTTTATTTATCAGGTTCGAGTTCTTTCCTATCCAGCCCAATCCGGCTCGAACGGCCCAGGCACGGTCAAGGACAGGGGCTGAGTCGGTGAAGATACGGCCCTTGAGTCCGGGATAGATCTCCTCTTTGATAAATGCGAAAAGTTCCCTCAGTTTTTCTTTTATGGTGAAATGATAATCCCGGCCGTAGGCGTACCTCGATACTTTCGGGACACCGGGTTGCTGCGTCTCTTTAGGATAGTAGTTAAGTAGAACTGAAATTACTGACACGGCTCCCGGAACAAGTTCGGCAAGACCGACCCGCTTCTCAAAATTTTTGGCCATATATCCCATGCCTGCATTGTATCCTGCATCAAGCCATTCCTTTAGCCGCATCTCTTCATCGGGCAGGTGCCCGGCATGTGAAAAGCCTATTTCGGAAAATCCAAGCTGTAAGGCTTTGGATCTTATTTGCTCAATATCTTTATCTGATAGTGTTATGGCAGGATGTTTTTATTTTATCAATTCAATGATTCTCTCGGTGACAAAGTTAAGAAACAGGTGATTGAAAGCTGTTTTTTTATGAAGGATTTTAACATGTTGACAAAAATAAAAATACAAAAAATGCATTATGGGAAAGGCAAAAAAATATTATATTTGCATTATGGGAAAGGCAAAAAGATAAAAAATGGAACGTTTAATAAATATCTCAGCTAAACAGATCAGTAATGTTAATCTTGATTTCAAGCGGTTTTTGATAAAAGAAATAAATTGGAACAGGAGGTTAATAGGGATCAAAGGAGCAAGAGGGACAGGAAAGACCACACTGCTCCTTCAGCATATCAAAGAGCGTTTTGGCACTTCCGATGAAGTATTGTATGTGAGTCTTGATAATATCTATTTCTCAGAAAATAAACTTTTTGACTTTGCCGATACGTTTATTAAAAATGGAGGGACATATCTTTTTCTTGATGAAGTGCACAAATATCCCACCTGGTCAACAGAAATAAAAAATATTTATGATTCTTTTCCCGAATTAAATATTGTATTTACAGGGTCATCCATTTTGGAGATTGATAAAAGTGAAGCTGATCTGAGCAGGAGGGCTGCGATTTATCAGTTACCTGTTATGTCGTTGCGTGAGTATGTAGGGATAAAAACAGGGAAGGTCATGGATAGTTATTCCCTGACTGATATTTTAAAAGGGCATAAAGAAATTACTTCAGATATAATCAAACAAATAAAACCTGTTAAGGAGTTCAAAGAGTATAACATAAAAGGGGCTTATCCATTCTCATTAGAAACAGGGGACACTCGGGAATACCTTGAGCATCTGGATAGAATAATAAACCTTATTCTTGAGGTTGATCTTCCGGCGATAGTTCCAATTGATTATAATTCGATATTGAAATTAAAGAGACTGCTTTACGTCATAAGCGAAAGCGTTCCTTTTTATCCAAATATCAGTAAATTAAGTAACACAACGGGAGTAACAAGGGATACTCTGATCAGGTACACAAATATTCTTGAGAAGGCTCAATTGTTATTGTTGTTGCGTAAAAATACCAAGGGGGTAAGTAAAATGGCCAAGCCGGACAAGATATATCTGAATAACAGCAACTTGTTAAATGCTTTACAAGGGCCTGCGGTAAATGCAGGAACGATAAGGGAAACTTTTTTTATCAATCAATTATCTGTTAAACACAAAATAGCCCTGCCTCCTAAAGCCGATTTTATTGTTGATGATACTTTTACTTTTGAGATAGGAGGAAAGAATAAAACTTTAAAACAGATAAAGGATATTGACAATGCATACATTGTATCAGATGATATTGAATTCGGCTTCAGGAACACGATCCCGTTATGGCTGTTTGGATTCCTTTATTGAGTTTCCGGTAAATCTTTGACCTGAACTTACAGCAGTCCCAGTTCAAGCAGTGCTTCTTCGCTCATCATATCGCGTGACCATGGCGGGTCGAAAGTGAGGTTCAGTTCAACCTCCTCAACACCATCTATCGCCTCAACCTTATCCTGCACCTCCTGCACAAGAGAATCGGCAACGGGACAGTTTGGCGCCGTCAATGTCATGACGAGCCGCACTTTTTTCTTTTCCTCATCAATATTTATCTCATAAATGAGCCCCAGGTCGTAAACATTGACAGGTATTTCCGGATCATAAACCGTCTTCAGTGCCTCAATTACCTTTGATTCCAGTTGCAAAAATTCCTCTGCCATGATATTTGATTTTTTACGATTGCTAATAAATTCACATCTTTAACAAATATCCCTCATCTTAACATTAATACCTGTTCTACATAAAATGTGCATGCAAGTGACAAGTTGATGGCAAAAGTGTTAATAACTTTTTAAGTCGACAAGAAAAACGGAAGAAAAAATTGAGAAATAAAACAGGAATAGTATTTTTAAAACATGAAAAAAGCTTTTCGAAATCATAAGATAGTTATATTTTTCTTTATTCTGATATCAGCTGATTCTTGTCATTATGGAGTAACAGGAAATACCGGGTTTTCCTTGTTTGGCAGAAATATTTCTCAAAATTCATATGCAATTGATTCAATACGGGAGAAACTTTATGTTTCATATCCGGAGAAATATGATACCTTGTTGAATTTAATTGACACATCTTCTTTGACTAATAATGAAATGGGGAAATATTATCTGACAAAAAGCCTGATTAGTGTTAAAGAGGGTGACTACATCAGGTCAACTGATTACCTAAAACACACGGTTAGTCAGTTTGCGAGCAGGATACCGGAAAATATTAATGCAGAAATGAACCTTATATGGGGAATGATATCGGCTAACTATTATTTGTTTCATGAATCATCATCGAGATTTTATGATGCACTGAAATATTTTGCCACGAACAAATCACCAAAGTATTTTTATTGTTTGATAGGGCTTGCCAGAAACAATCCTGCTGATACATTATTTTTAAGCAAAGCATTTGATTATCTCAAAAGTAAACCGAACAGGTACCTCGAAAGAATCTATTATTTCACCAAAGCAGCCACAATAACTGAATTACATAAAAGACTTAAGACATTTACCGTAATTTACAGGAAGTATGGATATTCTTTAAATAACATTGAAAGGGTAAAGCTATGCGCCACATTAGCATTAAGTTATAATAACATAAACAATGCAGACTCGGCATTCTTTTATATTAACAAAGCAGATTCTATTATAACAAAAAGCAATATCCCGGCAGCGGCTTTAATTAATTTTTATCTTATCAAAGGTTTTGTGTTTTTTAATAACGATGATTATAATGAACAGAAAGCATACATTGCTAAAAATGCACTGGACAGTGCGTATAAAATTGCAAAAGATCATAAAGTGATGCTGGCAAATGTATATTTGCAGTTTTCACAGATGCACGAAAAGCAAAAGAAATTTGAAAAAGCATTATATGAGTTAAAACATTATGCTTTACAGATGAAAAAAGACAACAAAGAATTACAGGATAATCAACTGGCTTTTCTAACTGTAAAATACAGATTACAGGAAAAGCAACTGGAAATTACAAAAACAAGGAACCTTTGGCTTACTTATGTTATCGTTCTTTCTGCATTGATGCTGCTGCTTATAATTATTTTTATGATTCATAAACAAAAATCGAACAAGGAAAAGCTGGAGATGAAGAACCTTATCACCATTACAATAAAAGAGAAGAATGAACTAAGGGATAGGTTTGAAAAGGT
>JALVJU010000092.1 GCA_027034005.1 Marinilabiliaceae bacterium | reverse complement strand
CTCGAGGGAGTATTTCAGCAGGTTGCGTTCCATCCTTAATATCTCTTCGAAATTCTTCCCGTTGGAAGAGTATTCGCTTTCAAGTATGCGTATCGCTTTTGATGCCAGTTCGCTCTGTTTCTCGTAAAGTGTTATGCGGCGGTTGGCATCGGCATATTCGCTGTAAACCCTCTCGAAAAGTGTTTCGAGTGCGTTTATCTTTTCTTCTTTCTGGTTTTGCGTTGATTTTTGCAGATAGAGTGCCTCGTTCACAAGAGATGAATATTTTTTACGGTAAAACGGCAGTGTGATACCCACTTTGAACAGAAGGGCATCTTTGCCGCTGTTGTCAACTCCGCTCACTTTACCTATGTTGATGTAGTCAACACCGAGGATGATGTTCGGACTGCCGTTCTTCTGGGCAAGTTCTTCCTTGCTTTTGAAAGACTCCAATTTGTAATCGAGAGACTTCAATTGATGGTTCTTTTGAAGAAGCGTGTCAAGCACTGCCTGGCGTGAGAGTAGCAGGTCGTCTTCCCAGAGCGTTTCGGGGATCTCAACAGTGGCATTGTTGTCCACATTTATCAGGTTGTTGAACTTTACGGTATAAACCTGCATCCTGTCCCTTAGCAGGGCAAGGTTGTTTTCCAGGTTTGCCAGTTCCATCTCGACACGCAGTTCGTTCACTCCGGACGATTTGCCTGCTTCAATTTTTATCAGTGCAAGTTTGCGGAACAACCTAAGTATCCTGATGTTGTCGTTAGTGATGTCGATACCTTTTTTTATGAAGTAGAGATCGTAGTAGTTTGACCTTACATCAAAAAAGAGTTTTGACCTGGCTTCTTCAAATATCTCATACTTTGATTTTGCAGTGTTTACAAACACATCTTCACGACCGTTCAATGTTCCGAACCATGGGAACAGCTGGGTGAAAGAGATGTTGAACCGCTGAGGCCCGTTCTTCGTTTCCACCGGCATTGCAAAGTAACCGAATACAAGCTGGGGATCGGGCAGAGTTCCCACCTGGGGAACCTTCTCGAGTTCGGCCATGTAGTCGTTGAATTTTGCTTTCAGTGCCGGATTGTTGTTTGCCGCTGTCTCAAGATACCTGTCAAGTGGCTCCTGTGCAAACAAGAACAGAGGCAGGAAGAGCAGCAAGAGAAGGAGTGAGGCCCCCCTCTTATCCCCCCTGAGGGGGGAAGTTATGCGTTTGTATGTTTTAAATTTATTTTTCATGTCAGTTTTTTTAGTTTTAGTTTTCCTGGGCCTGTTTTTTTTTAATTCTCCCTCCCCTTGGGGGAGGGTCGGGGTGGGGCTTTAATCCCTTTCTCTTTCCACATGCTGTAAAGAATGGGAACAACAAAGATCGTCAGTATGGCTATGGTCATTCCGCCAAAGATGGGGATTGCCATCGGTACCATGATGTCGGAACCTTTACCCCTTGAGGTAAGTACAGGCAGTAGCGCTATCAATGTCGTTGCGATGGTCATGATGGCCGGCCTTACCCGTTTTTGTCCTGCTTCCATCACAATTGCCCTTACCTCTTCAACTGTTTTCGGCGAATTTTTCTCGAACAACTGTTTCAGGTATGTGCTGATAAGCACTCCGTCATCGGTGGCAATGCCGAACAGGGCAATGAACCCTACCCATACCGCCACACTGAGGTTTATGGTGTGTATCTGGAACATATCCTGCATGCCTATCCCTCCTACCGAGAAGTTCATGAACCATGGCTGGCCGTAAAGCCAAAGCATGATGAACCCTCCAGAGAATGCGAGCAGGATGCCAGAGAAGATAAGTGATGCACTCACTACCGATCGGAACTGGAAGTAAAGTATCAGAAAAATGATAACAAGAGCAATGGGGATCACTACCAGCAGTCGTTTTGTTGCACGTATCTGGTTCTCGTAGTTGCCGGTGAATTTGTAGTTCACACCTGCCGGCAGGACAAATGAGCCTT
>JALVJU010000091.1 GCA_027034005.1 Marinilabiliaceae bacterium | reverse complement strand
GGCATTGTTGAAGCTGCTGAAAAGCTTATCGAACGATGTGGGAACGGCCTCCTGCATCTGTGTATACCCCTGCCTAATAACATTTCTTGTTTTGCCTTCCTGTGTTTCTATCTCTTTTCTAAGAGCATTAATCTTATCCTCTAAAACGTTTAGTAACTGTATTGTTGCCACTTTTAATGCTGTGGGCACAACATCGTTGGTTGACTGAAAGACATTGGCATGTTCTATGGGATCTACAACATCGTAGCTTCCGGGAGATTTGTTCAGCAGGATAAGTGCAGAGTTGGTGATTATCTCGTTCACATTCATGTTAATAGATGTCCCTGCCCCCCCTTGTATGGCAGGAACAATGAATGAATCGAAAAATTCTCCCGAACTTACTTTGGAAGCAGAGACCTCAAGTGCTGTAATCACTGTATCATCTATAAATTCGTGCGGAAGTTTTTCCTGATCGTACTTTTCAACTACTGCCTTTTTGAACTTCTGATATGTGAGGTAACAAGCCTGTTTTACCGTTCCTATGGCTTTGTACCATTCGATATGAAAAGGTGTGTTGTCGGGAAAGTTCTCTTTTGCACGTAGGGAGTGTATCCCGTATAAAGCATTGTCAGGAATATCTTTCTCGCCTATGTAATCCTTTTCTTTACGCATGCACCTGTTTTATGCAATGGGTTTGGCATAAGCCTCCACGTCCTCTCTGGTTATTGTCTTGTTGCACAGGATGATGAGCCGCTCGATAACATTCCTGAACTCCCTGATGTTTCCTGACCAGTTTATCTCCTGCAACGCTTTGATTGCGGATTCATCAATCTCTTTGGTAGCTATTCCAAGCTCGCTGCTGATAAGTTCGTTAAAGTGCTGAGCAAGTAACGGAATGTCTTCTTTACGCTCGTTGAGTGAAGGTACATGTATCAGTATGACACTGAGCCTGTGATAGAGGTCTTCACGGAATGTTCCTTTTTTTATCTCTTCCTGCAGGTTTTTGTTCGTGGCTGCAATTACCCTTACATCCACCTTGATTTCTTTATCGCTACCCACGCGGCTTATCACATTTTCCTGAAGTGCCCGCAGAACTTTGGCCTGGGCTGCAAGGCTCATATCACCTATCTCATCAAGAAAGATAGTACCGCCATTTGCCTGTTCGAACTTTCCTTTGCGTTGTTTGTGAGCAGATGTGAAAGCTCCCTTCTCATGCCCGAAAAGCTCACTTTCGATCAGCTCTGAAGGAATGGCAGCGCAATTCACCTCTACAAACGGTGCATCTGCCCGGTTGCTTTTCTCGTGAAGCCACCTTGCCACCAGTTCTTTCCCCGTTCCGTTACTTCCGGCAATAAGTACCCTGGCATCGGTTCTTGCCACTTTGTCGATCATGTCCTTAACCTTCCGGATAGCCTCGGATTCACCTATCATATCGTAGGCCTTACTCACTTTTCTTTTCAGTATCTTGGTTTCAACCACAAGGTCCTTCTTCTCTATGGCATTGCGAACTGTAACAAGTAAACGATTCAGGTCAAGAGGTTTTTCTATAAAATCGTAAGCTCCTTTTTTAATCGCATCAACAGCAGTGTCGATGTTCCCATGTCCTGAGATCATTATCACAGGTGCATCGTGCGGCATCGACATGATCTTTTCCAGAACCTCCATTCCATCCATGTTAGGCATCTTTATGTCACAAAGGACAACATCCGGCTTCTCCGCTTCATAAAGTTCTACGCCTTCTTCTCCGTTTTCTGCTGTGATAACCTCATGTTTCTCGTATTCGAGAATGTCCTTAAGGGTGTTTCTTATGCTTCTCTGATCATCGATCACTAAAATTCTTGCCATAGTTAACTATCTGAGTTGGTCATGAATTATCTGAAAAATCGTTCCTTCTTTAAGGGCAAAGGAGCATTGCCATATCTCTTTTATCTTCAGCTCCCGCAGTATGAAGTTAATAAAAATCCCTGCCAAAACAATCGTATCCACCCTGTGAATTGCCATTTTTTTCATTGAAAGCCGCTCTTTGTAGTTCGATCGCAGCAATTTTCGGTTCCAGTCGAAAAAATGTTCAACCGGGATAAAATATGTAGTTGAAAGCATGATGTCGATATGTGGATGATGCTCGGCAGCTATCATCGCAGCCATTGTGTCGAATGAACCACTTGCCCCTATTAATGTTTCAACAGAGTACTGCTGCATGGTTTCAAAAAGCATCTCCAGCTCTTTCCTGAAATATCGTTCAAGGTTTTTTATCTCATCTTTTGTTATAGGATCTGAAGGGTGGAACATGTCGAGAAGCCTTGCCACTCCAAGGTTTAAGCTGTGTTTCCACAATACTCCCTCACTGTTTGCAATGATAAATTCGTTGCTCCCGCCTCCTATGTCCAGTATCATGACAGGCTTTCTCCCAATCGGAGCAACCTGTTTTACTCCGTCGTAGATCAACTGTGCCTCCTTTTTACCGTCGACGATCTTTATGTTAAGGTCAAGTTCTTCACGCACCCGACGAATGAATTCCCTGCTGTTTTTTGCATCACGCATGGCAGAAGTTGCAATGCAGGCTACCTTCTCCACACCGTGGCGTTGAATGGTTTCAAGGTGCGTTTTTAAGGCAGTCATGCCCCTATCCATAGCTTCGGGAAGCAACATTTTATCGTTGATACCGCCCTTGCCGAGTTTGGCAGGATATGCCGTTTCCAGGATGATATTGTAAGAATAGTCCTGCCTCGTATCAGCGATTAAAAGATTTATCGTATTTGTTCCTATGTCGATTACCGCAATGCGCATGGTGTGTTTGTTTTTTTATTTTTTTGTTTTTCAAACCTGACAGGTTTCAAAAACCTGTCAGGTTTTTGAAACAAAACAAAAAAATAAAAAATTAAATTATTTCCCCGAATACAAAAACCACTTCCATATCTCTTTGTATGTCACTTTTTTACCATACATTAATATCCCTGTGCGGTATATTCTTCCTGCAAACCATGTAGTAAAAATGAAACTTGCAGTAAGTATCGCCATTGAAAGCAATACCTGCCATGTGGGTATTTGGAACGGTATCCTTGCCATCATCACTATGGGGGAGGTGAATGGGATCATTGAGAACCAGAATGCAATGTCGCTGTCAGGTGAGCGGAATGCTACCATTGCAATATAGATGGACAGGATGAGCGGCATGATTATGGGCATGACAAACTGCTGGCTGTCTGTCTCATTGTCAATAACAGCGCCCACGGCGGCATATAGGCCTGCATAAAGCAGGTATCCCCCTATGAAGAAGAAGAAAAATGCGAGGATGGAACCCAGCAGGTTCAGGCTGTTGGCCTTTTCCATTATTTTGGTGAATTCTTCTGCAAAGTCTGAATTTGCGGCAACAGAACCGTCCTGTCCGGCATCGGCCTGTATCATCTCTATCTGCTTGTCCATTCGCGTGGGCATCTCCCCGCCGGGGAAAAGGGCGAATTTTATGCCTGTGATGATAAGGATAGTGAAGACTATCCACAGGAAAAACTGTGTAAGTGCGACCATTGCTATGCCGATTATTTTGCCCATCATGAGTTGAAATGGTTTTACCGAGGATATGATCACTTCAACTATACGATTGGTCTTTTCTTCCACAACACCCCGCATGACCTGTGTGCCGTACATCAGGACAAAAAAGTAAATGAGCATGGCAAAAACAATGGCAGCTATCATAGTAAGCTCGGTAGAGCTCTCTTTTTCTGTCCCTTTCTCACCAAGCTGGATAGTGGAGACATGGACAGTAGTGTTGTTAATGTTCTTGATTATCTCGTCAAGCCCTGAGATATTGAATGACTCAAGTTTTTCCTTTTCCAGGTATTTCTCAAGGTCTCGCCTGATGTGTTGTTTCATGTTGATGGTAACCGGTGTTTCGGAATATATCTTCACTGCACTGGGGTCTTTCAGCAGGTCATCGCTGATTATCACGTATGCATCGAATCCCATATTTTTGTAATTCGATTTCAATGATTCTTCATTGGCACTGTTCAGCCAAGTGAATTTCATGGATTCCGTATCGCTGATGGCGCCTTCATATTTTTGTGTGTCATCGACAATCGCAATATGTTTCTCCGATGTGCTTTCCAGGGACGACAGCCAGGCGGGCAGGACGAACATTGCAGCAAAAAGCAACGGCCCGATTATGGACATTACGATGAAACTTTTTTTCTTTACCCTGGAGGTGTATTCTCTTTTTATTATAAGTCCTATTTTACTCATGATCTGGTCAGTTTCTGGTTTGATGTTTTAAAATGGATTGGATTTTTTCTATGCAGTTACCGTTTCTACAGGTTTTGTCTGATTGCTTTCACTGACGACCCGTATAAATATCTGGTTCATACTTGGCAGTATTTCCGTAAGGCCGTTTATCTCAATGTCTTTTATGAGAATGTTAAGCAGATCATTAATGGTTCCCGTATTTCCCAGTTCTATGTATGCCTTGGTGTGATTGTTGATGTTCTTTATATCGCGGATAGAAAAAGGATCATTCAGCTTTGACCTGAGTATATTTTCATCTCCTGAGAATATGAGTTCCACTACGTTCTCCTTAAAATCCTGCTTTATTTGGTCCACAGCTCCGTGAAGGATGGTTTTGGAGTTGTTTATCAGGGTAATGTGGTCACACAATTCTTCGACGGATTCCATGTTGTGTGTCGAGAAAAGGATGGTAGCACCTTTGTCCCTGAGTTTCAGAATCTCTTCCTTGAGAAGATTTGTGTTGATCGGGTCAAAGCCGCTGAACGGCTCATCGAAAATCAGCAATTTAGGTTCGTGCAGGATAGTGACAATGAACTGTATCTTTTGCTGCATGCCCTTCGACAACTCTTCTACTTTTTTGTTCCACCATGCCTGTATCTCAAACTTCTCAAACCAATATTTGAGTTTTTTGAGGGCATCTCTTTTGTTCAATCCTTTTAACTGTGCAAGATAAACAACCTGCTCTCCCACTTTCATCTTTTTGTACAGCCCGCGTTCTTCAGGAAGATAGCCAATATTGTGCACGTCTGTAGGTTGCAATGGCCTTCCGTTGATGAGAACCTCACCTTCATCAGGGCCTGTGATCTGGTTGATTATCCGTATAAGGGTTGTCTTTCCAGCGCCATTGGGGCCTAACAATCCATAGATGGAGTTTTCGGGCACTTCAAGGTCTACCTTGTTGAGCGCTACATGGTTGGCAAACTTTTTTACAACCTTCTTTGCTTCTAAAAAAATCATGATCCGGGTAGATTAATTATATATTCTGGGTTAATAAATATTCACAAAGTTATCATATTTTAATAATATTTCAATTCTATTTTTTATAAGTGTTTGCTTTAAAGGTGACAATTATTTAGTTTTGTTGTACTAAACAGTTTTAGCAATGAAAAATATTTCCCTGAACCAACTTGCCGGGAAGGCAGGGGTCAGCAAGACAACGGCATCACTTATACTCAACGGAAAGTCGGACAGGTACAAGATCAGTCAGTCAACAAAAGAGCGTGTGCTGAAACTGGCAAAAGATATGGGGTACAAGCCCAATGTACTTGCGCGAAACCTTTCGATGGGGAAAAGCATGACGGCAGGCCTCATTGTTCCTGACCTGAGGAAATATGAAAATGCCGTGCTGGCAGAACATATTGAAAAGAAATTGCTGAGCTATGGTTACCATACAGTATTGGGCATAACTGGTGGTGATGACCTGTTGACAGAAAAACTAATAGCAGAAATGAAGGAAAGAAAAGTTGACGGGATCGTTCTTCTGGGGCCTTTTGAAGCAAAAGAAACGGATATCCCTGCCGTCAGGATCGGGAACGGCGATGATAACATTTCATCGATAACCACAGATTCAAAAAACGGAGTAAAAAAACTGATAGGATACTGGTATACGCGCGGGAAGCGAACTATTGGATATGTTGGGCTGAAAAAGGGGAACAATGATCTGAAAAAGGGGTTTAGCGAAAATTACATCGAACGTTTTTCGATGCAGGGAGAGCATATTTTTCTTATTGACCATGAAAATAATGAGAAAAAGCTTGGGAAGATTTTAAAGACTATGGCACACAAGGGGTTTAATGCCATCATGTTTGAAAGCCCGGAGCTGGTTTTCACTGCACTTAATATCCGGAAGAAGGTAGAAATCCCTGAATTTGATAAAATTTCATTTGGCAGTTTTGGGTACTCGCCTGCATTTGAAATCGTAAGCAAAGAAATAGTATATCTCACAAAACCTCTTGAGAAAATTGCAGAAGAAAGCATATCGGTTTTGACGGCAATGATGCATAACGGCACAAAAGGTATGCACAGCAAAAAGATAGAGCCCCTTTTTTTATTTTGAAATTAAACTGTTTGAAGTAGTTTTGCACGAAATAAAAAAAAAACAAGAATGCTAAAGCTTACCCGAAAATATTATTGCATCTGATGGGAAACAGGGAATTAAAAAACAGAGATGGCATTGAGAAGAAGATAGTTGCCAAATTCGGGGGATCAAACCTGAAGAAAAAGAAAGACATCCTCAAACTGGTAAGAGTGATTAAAGCATACGACAGGCCTATGGTCATTGTTGTCTCCGCATTTTATGGGATCACTAACCGCCTTATCAAGTCACTTGAGGCGGTGAAAAAAGATGAAGGCGAAATAAATTCCCTGACCGATTTTCTTCTTTCGATGAAAGAAGAAGTGATAAAAGAGCATTTTACCGATAGAGAGATAGCAACAGAAACATTGGCACTGATAGAGCAGAGAGTAGCAGAACTCAAACGTTATCTTACAGGGATACATTACATTGGTGAAGTGCCTGAATTCGTGGAAGATGTAATACTGAGCTATGGCGAAAGGCTGAGCTCGCTCCTGCTGGCGGCAATACTTAAGAACAACGGCATTGATGCCGAAGAGGCATTGCCGGAGGACATGCCCCTGACAACCGACGGCGAGTTCGGCAATGCAACTGTAGACTTCAAAAGGTCCGAAACACTTGTGAAAAAGAGACTGGCAGGAGACAAAGTGTATGTTGTGCCCGGATTTTACGGTGTGTCGGCAGAGGGGAAGGTCACACTGCTTGGCAGGGGAGGAAGCGATTATTCGGCAGCAGCCCTTGCAAGATGTCTCGAAGCCGCGTCCCTTGATGTGTGGAAAGATGTGGACGGTTTTATGAGTGCCGACCCAAAACTTGTGGACAGGCCTGTGCTGATCAAAAGCCTTACCTATACCGAAGCTGCCGAACTTTCATATTTCGGGGCAGGAATACTTCATCCCCGCACTGTGGAGCCACTTAAAGAGACAGCAATTCCGATCAGGATACTTAACATCGACACATTTGAAAATAAGATCTCATTTGGCACAAAGGTGCATGGCAGCGAGACCATTACCGACGGGATAATCAAAAGTGTAACCTATAGTGATGATTTTTGTGTTTTGAAACTTCGCGGAGCAGGCGTGGGTGTTAAAAGGGGTGTTCTTGCCAAGGTGTCTGGAGCCCTTGATCATGCCGGGATAAACATAAAATCGGTAATAACAAGCCAGATCGCCATTAATCTCCTGCTTTCTGCTAAGGACATAAAACGCGCTTTCAGGGTGATAGAACGACTTGGCCTGAGCGCCATTACCGAGATAGAAGCTATCGAACAACTTTCAACTATCGCAACGGTCGGAGAAGGCCTTCTAGAACATCCGGGTGTGGCGGGCCGTATTTTTTCTGCCCTGGCCCGTGAGAACATAAATATCCGAATGATAGTTTCAGGCGCCTCATCTGTTGCTACTTATTTCATCGTCGCTGCTTCGGACAGGGATACCGCCATTAGTGCCATTCACAGAGAATTCTTTTAAAGCCTTAAATCCGTAAGAGTCATTCTGCAGCAACCTCCAAAGTCACACTATTATTGAAAAAAATGCTCGTTTGAAGCTTCTCACCTTAGCTAATGCTACGCCTGCGTTACTTCTTCACTGTGCCTTGTTATCCTTTCCCCTGTTCTGACGAAAAAAAATAAAAAAAAAGAAACCATTGGCTTGTATCTGCGTATCAAGCTTTGAACTTAACTTTTAATGAGAATGATTTTGGATATGAAAAAAATTGTTATAGCACTGGGGAATTAATGTTGCCGCTTACCGGTTACAGCCAGATTGCCAAGTACAAGGCAGTTTTTACGGCAAACTTTATCAGGTACATAGGATGGCCTGAGGCAGCGAAACAAGGTGATTTTGTGATAGGTGTTGTTCGGGCTAAAGAGGTGGCTGATTTTTTGAAAAACATTTCGAAAGGTAAAAAATTCGGTTTTCAGAATATTGTGGTAAAAGAGTTCAAGACACCGGATGATGTCAAATACTGCCAGGCGTTATTTATTTCCGATAACATTAACCTGTCGAAAAACGCAGCAAAGATGATCGATAAGCTTGGCGGAAAAAACTCCTTAATAATTACAGAAAAAGAAGGAGCTACCAAGTACGGATCGATGATCAATTTTGTGATCCGTGACAATAAACTGAAGTTTGAAATAAACAAGAAGAATGCTGACGGGTTTGGATTACAGATAAGTTCAAAACTGCAAGATATGGCATCTGCAATAAACCTGTAGCTAATCAAGAATAAAAAACATATAATATAATGAAGATCAAATTAAACATTGCCCAAAAACTCCTTGTAGGTTTCGGAGTGATTTTGTTTGTGATAATAATTAACGGAGTATGGACATTTGTAACATTGTCGAACAGTAAAAAGCTGAATAAAACCTTAACAGAGGTTTACTCTCCGTCGTCAAACAGTTTACGAGAATTGTCGCAAATGATCACTCAGTCGAAAATGTTGATAAAGAACTGGGTATTCATTGATAAGCAGTCGGGGACTCCTGATAAAGTCAGGCTTGCAGAACTTCAGGACAAGAAATATCCGGAACTGAAGAAAAAGATACAGGGATTTTATGACAAATGGAAAGAGGTAGGACATGCTTCCGACATTGACAGTCTGAATGTCATATTTCAAAAGACCGATTCATTGTTCCAGATGCAAAAGCAGATAATGAACAGCCTTAACTCTTTTGAGTCATACGACGATGCAATGGTTCTTTTCGAAGTTGAACCGTTGGTTCAGGAAGGCGGGAACGTAATTCTGCTTAGTGATAAAATAATAAAGGAAGTGGAACAGATAGCAGATGAGTTTACCAAAGAGAGTGATCTCGGTCTGACAAAAATGAATGAGAGTTTTTCAAGCTTTTCGTGGATTATCATAATCATGAGCATCGTGATAGTAGCGTTCTCATCATTCATAGGATATCTGTTGTATAAATCAATTGTCAAGCCGCTGATAGTGGGTGTTAAATTTGCTCAGTCGATAGGTAGCGGAGACCTTGAAGCGAAAGTGGACATTAACCAGGAAGATGAAATTGGGGACCTTGCCAATGCCTTGAGCAAAATGGCAGAAAACCTTAAAAATATTGTTGTTGCCATCAAACGCAATGCGAATGAACTTGTTGCTTCTGGACATCAGTTAAAGACAAGCTCAATGCAGCTTTCCAAAGGTTCTGCAGAGCAGGCTGCATCAGCCGAAGAAGTATCGACATCTATTGAAGAGATGGTAGCTAACATTGATCAAAACACAGAGAATGCTGTTAAAACAGAAAAGATGACCATAGAAACGGCCAAGGATGTTAATATCGCAAATGAACTTTCTTCCGAGGCTGCTAAGGCTATGAAACTTGTTTCCGAAAAGATTACGGTTATCAGCGACATCGCATTCCAGACCAACATACTTGCACTTAATGCTGCCGTTGAGGCTGCCAGAGCAGGAGAGCACGGACGCGGATTCTCGGTTGTTGCGGCTGAGGTGCGTAAACTCGCAGAGCGTAGTAAGAGCGCTGCCGACGAGATAGTTTCTCTTGTGAACACAGGCCTTAAAGTATCGAACGAGGCAGGCGAGAAAACGAAAATGCTCGTGCCGGATATTGAAAAGACAACCCAGCTTATCAAAGAGATATCAGCTGCAAGTCTCGAACAGAAGACGGGTGCGGAGCAGATCAACCTTGCCATGCAGCAGCTTAACATGATCACTCAGGAAAATGCTTCATCATCCGATGAGCTTACTCAAAGCTCTAACCAGCTTTCGGTACTTGCAATGAACCTGAACCAGGCTGTTGGATTCTTCAAGATAGATGAAAGCAATCTTGATCTCAAAGTAGTCCCGAACATGCCGGAAGATATGCCGCAGGAAGGCACCTCTTACAAAGAAGATGTAAAAGAAGAGACTGAGGCTAAGCCGGAAATGGACGAGGAACCTAAATCTTCACCGATAACTAACCTCGGTAAAGAGTTTGACCTTGACAATTACGAAAAATTCTAACAGGTAAGATACTGAAGAGATGGATAAACCTTTTGAAATAAAGATCAGGAAAAAGTCAGACCTGCAGACTGTGAAGTTCTCAGGAAACCTTATGATAAACTACATCGAGGAGATCGCCAAAACAGTAAAAGAAAAGGTGGATTTGTCAAAAGCAGTTCATGTTGACATTGCCAGTCCTGAAAATATTGATCTGACATTCATTCAACTGGTATTATCGCTTCAGAAGACGTGCCTGAGCAACAGTGTTGAGTTCACGGTATCATCGAAAATCAAAGATGACCTGAAACTGCTTTTAGCAAATGCAGGGTTTAATAATATAATTTCTAATTAACAACCATACTATTTAGATTATGGCAAAAACAGTTCTTATAGTTGACGATTCTGAAAGTATTCGTGAGGTGGTGAACTTCACTCTTCAGAATGAAGGTTACGAAGTATTAGTAGGTATTGACGGAGAGGATGCTCTCAAATTTCTCGACGGACGTACCATCGATATCGTAATTACCGACTTACACATGCCAAACCTCGACGGTCTTGGCCTGATAAGGAAAATCAGGGAAATGGATGCCTACAAGCATATTCCTATTCTTTTCCTTACAACAGAATCTCAAACTGCTAAAAAGATGGAGGCAAAACAGGCCGGAGCCACCGGATGGATCATTAAGCCTTTTGTTCCCGCAAAACTTTTAAGCGCAATATCCCGGGTTTTGAGATAAAAGAAAATCAGTTGTTTGTTTACTGAAAGATATCAATGTTCCATTAAAACTTAAGTTAAGTTGCCGGAACATGATCACAATACGGAATAACAGGACAAGGGAGTTTGGCAAACAACCCTGATATCTTTCGGTAATGCATGACGGTAAATGCTATTAATATTATGATTGATAAGTTTAAAGCGAAATTTGTAGAAGAGGCTCAGGACAACGTGAGAGACCTTGAGGAGGCACTTTTGCTTCTTGAAGAAGACCTCGGCAACCGTGACATAATTGAGCGGATATTCCGTGCCATGCACTCCCTAAAAGGAGGAGGGGCCATGTTCGGGTTTAATGACCTGAGTGATTTTACTCATCATCTTGAAACTATCTTCGATCTTATCAGAAATGATAAGCTGAAGGCGGATCAGGATATCATTTCGCTTACTTTCAATTCTATTGATCATATTAAATTTATTCTCGAAACAGGGAATCTGGAATCGGAGGAGGATAAAAAAGAGCAGGCTAACCTGATAAAAGAGATCAGTAAATACACCTCTGAAACCCACCCTCCACAAACGGAAACTGTCAAAGAGGATGGAGTACCGGACGTTGTACAGGACAGGTCGAAGACTTATTTGATTACGCTTATGCCGGATGCAGAAATTCTAAAAAACGGCACTAACCTGTTGTTCCTCCTTGATGACCTGCATGCCCTTGGTGAAGCTGTTACCGTTTCTAATTATGATAAAGTTCCGGTTTTGCAGGAACTTGATCCTGTGAAGAACTATTGCTCATGGCAGGTAATCCTGAACACGAAGGAACCGTTGAACGAGATTAAAGATGTTTTCATCTTTGTGGAGGATGAATGTGAGATCGAGATTGCCGAGATATCGGAAGGCAATGTGCTTTCGCATCCTAAATTGAAGGAACTGGTTGAAGAAGCGGTGACACAGGAAAAAGTTCTTAAAAAAGAGGATCTGCTGAACATTGATTTTGACGGTCAGAAAGAGGCAAAAGCTGCGGCATCGAAGAAAAAGAATATCTTCAAGGATCATAAGATATCCAGTATCCGTGTTGCCTCAAACAAGATAGACGACCTTGTGAACCTTGTGAGTGAGATGGTGACCATTCAGGCTCAGCTTACCTTGTATGCAGAGAACAGCGGGGATCCTGCAATTGTTGCATTGTCGGAAAACATTCAGAAGCTGTCGCGTCAGCTGAGGGACAATGCTTTTGAAATAAGCCTCATTCCTATCCAGAACGAACTGATGCGTTTCCAGCGTCTTGTCCGCGATCTATCAAAAGAGATGAACAAGGAGATCGATTTCATTATTGAAGGAGGTGAGATCGAACTTGACAAAAATATTATCGAGAACCTTACCGATCCGCTTCTGCATATTCTGCGAAACTCTGTCGATCACGGTATCGAGATGCCTGATGAGAGGATAAAAGCAGGAAAATCGCCGAAAGGAACCATTGTGTTCAAGGCATTTTATTCAGGAGCTAATGTCATCATTAAGATACAGGATGACGGTAAAGGGATCGACCCTGATGTCATAAGGCAGAAAGCGATAGAAAGAGGATTGATATCCAAGGATATTGATCTCTCGAAGAAAGAGATACTTGACCTTGTTTTCCTCAGCGGGTTTACCACACGTACCGAGGTTTCGGACATTTCGGGCCGGGGTGTGGGAATGGATGTTGTGAAGAGAAAGATAAACAGTATCAGGGGTGAGGTTTCCATAGAATCGGAAATCGGCCAGGGAACAATACTTACGCTTGAGATACCTCTTACCTTGTCCATCATCGATGGCCTGCTGGTAACCGTGGCAGAGAACCAGTATGTGATTCCAATCTCCAACATCGAAAAGATATACTCGATAGAGGATGTGAAGATCAGCAGTTCATTCAACAACATTGCAACCATTGAAGATCAGCAGTACTCATTTCTGAATCTTCGTGAAATTTTTGAGGAAGAGGATATCTCAATCGACGACAGCCAACTGATACTTGTAAAATATGAGGATAAGAAAGTGGGTGTTATCGTCGATAATGTTATTGGAGAATACCAGACCGTGGTTAAACCTCTAGGTCGCTTCCTCAAAAAGCTTGAGAACATATCAGGTGCTTCTATCATGGGTGACGGAACCATATCGCTGGTGATAGATACCAACAGGCTGATATATTACAACGACATCCAGAAATACAAAAACGTAAAGTAGTTTATCCATGGCAGAGAAACAATTAACATCGATATTATCCTTTAATATTAAAGACGAACTGTTTGCCTTTGATACCGATACTGTACGCAACATCCTGGAGATGGGAAAAATAACCAGAGTGCCAAACACCAAGGAATATTTAGTGGGAGTGATAAATCTTCACGGTAACATAATCCCGGTTGTCGATCTCAGGAACATAATGGGTGTTAAAAATATCAAGAACACAAAAGATACAGTGATAATCGTGGTATCGAACGACGGCCGGACAGATTCCCTGATCGGATTGATAGTTGACGGCGTTAAGGAAGTTTATTCCCTGAGTGACGATCATGCTTTGCTGGAGACCATTATCGATAACTCATCGAACACAATGGTCAATATCAGCTTTAAAGGAACCCTCAAACTGGATTCGGATTTTATACATATCATAGATCAAGATGATCTTATGGAGGAAATAGAAAAATAAATTTTACACAGATGGATCAAAGTACGAACTCATATCTCACTTTTAAAGTTAATGATAACACCTTTGGCATTCACGTGGAAAAGGTGGTTGAGATCAAGGAGTATACAGAGCCGGAGGGTATACCGGAGACGTTGCCGTATGTTACGGGTGTTCTGGAATACAGGGATGAGGTTATCCCGTTGATCGATACTGCGGTAAAATTCAATCTTGGTAAGATAAACGTGACACCTCAGACATGCATTGTCGTGATAGAGGTGATAAACGAACTGAAGAACTCAACATCGAAGGTGGGAATAATTGTTGATACGGTTTCGGATGTGTTTGAACCGGAACTGGAACAGCTTAAGCCCATTGAGAATGATTACAAACCAAAATATATTTCATCAACTTACAAGTTGAATGATATTCTGGTGATGATACTGGATTCGAATAAGATATTCTCGGAGAAAGACATCATCGAACTGGATAAAATTATTGAAGGAATAGAGTAGCTGATATGTTTCAGGAGAGCAAATATAAACAGGAGCCGGTACAAAAGGATCTGAACATCTTTAAAGAAGAACTTTCGGAAAAAGATTTTCAGGCTTTCAGCTCTTTTATTTATTCTCAGTACGGGATCAAAATGCCGCCTGTGAAGCGTATCATGCTCCAGGGAAGGCTGCTTAAGCGAATTCGTGAACTGAACATGAATTCTTATTCCGAATACAAGGAGTACTTTTTCAGCAAGGAAGGCCAGCAGAAGGAGATCTTTAATTTTCTGAATGTCATAACAACGAATAAAACGGATTTTTTCAGGGAACCTGTTCATTTCAATTTTCTGGAGGAAGAGATCCTGCCTGATTATTTTGAGAACAATAATTCCGGGTTATTCAATGTGTGGAGTGCCGGTTGCTCGAGCGGGGAAGAACCATATACCATATCAATAATCCTGAATGAGTTCAAGGCAAAGAACCCTGCATTCAACTTTTCGATACTGGGAACCGATATCTCACATAAAGTTATGAATATAGCTGCACATGGAATATATGCTGCCAGCAAGGTTGAACTGATGCCGCTCGATTACAAGAAAAAATATTTCCTAAAGAGCAAAGACAGGGAGAATCCTACGGTAAGGGTTAACCCGATGCTGCAGAAGAACATAACACTTAAGTATGTTAATCTAATAAACAGCCCTTATGATGTGAAAGAGAAGTTCAATGTGATTTTCTGCCGTAATGTGCTGATATATTTCGACAGGGCAACACAGGAAAAAGTGATAAACAGTCTTTGCCGTCATCTGGAACCGGGAGGATATTTCTTTATCGGGCACTCGGAGTCATTGTCAGGCATGAATGTTCCGCTTAAACATATAAAACCAACAATATTTCAAAAAGTAATCTAACTAAAAAATACAAAATAGATCATACTATGAGCAATTTATCGGACAGACAACTTTTAAAAGAGTTAAGGGTAAGACTTGAAGCTTCGAAAAAGGCACAAGACGAGTTACAGACTCTTTCGAAAGACTATCAGGAGGTATCCAGGAAGTTAAGCGAATCGGAGGCTCTTAAAAGCCATTTCATTTCTAATATTTCGAATGAGATAGTTAACCCGTTTACATCTATCTTAGGTCTTTCAAAAGCGATATTGTCGGTGGAGAAGAATGACTGGAAGAAAGTTGTTTCAATGGTTGCACTTATACACAGTGAAGCATTCAATCTCGATTTTCAGCTTAAGAATATTTTTGTTGCAGCCAAGATAGAAGCCGGCGAAGTGGCACCGAATATCACCAAGGTGAATATCAGGAGCCTGATACAAAATGTGATCGATTCATTCAATATCGTATCGCGCAAGATGGGTATCTCTATCGATTTACAATTCAACGTAGATTACGGTTTTGGGAAAAATCTTTACTTCAAAACCGACTCGGAAAAGCTGAAACTGATACTCAGCAACCTTATCAACAATGCCCTTAAATACAGCTATAAAGACAGTAAAGTAATTATTAAAGTTTCCATAGAAGACGACATTCTTCATGTAGCGGTCCAGGATTTCGGGACCGGTATATCAGAAAAGAATCAGAAGATCATTTTCGAGCGCTTCAAGCGTCTTGATTCCGGAATTAACTCTATCAACCGGGGACATGGCTTAGGCCTGTCGATAACAAAAGCGCTGCTTGATGTCCTCGACGGGGATATCACCATTGACAGTAAGAAGGGCGAAGGCTCGACTTTCTCAATAAGTCTGCCGGAAGCCAAAAATATGATAGAGGGGTTTAGCGGAGAAGGAAATGATATCTTTTTTGATGACGATGATGAGATCTTTTAAGGGAACGATAGATGAATAAAAATTATTTACAATATTTTTTATACCCTTCATCTCTTTTTGTCAGTAAGGAACCTTATGTAGTGAAAACCATACTTGGTTCCTGTGTGGCAATTTGTATTTGGGACAAACGCCAGAAAATAGGCGGAATAAACCATTACATGCTGCCCACCTGGAACGGAAACGACCTTGCTTCTCCCAAATATGGCAACATTGCGATAAACAAACTTGTAGATAAATTGTTAGCATTGGGGAGCCGAAGGGAGGATCTTGTGGCAAAAGTGTTTGGCGGCGGAGATATGCTGGAAGGCAGCAGCGGAACGGGCTACATGATAGGTGAACGCAACATCCGCATGGCACGCATAGTTCTGGAAGAGAAAGGTATTCCCGTGGTTGCGTCAAGCACAGGGGGAAAGAGAGGTAGAAAGATACTGTTCTTCACCGACACAGGTGAAGTACGGCATAAGTTCCTTGAGAAGAAGGCATATTGAACAGGATGAGAATTGAGCGAACTCATCTTTTTTGTGTGTTTGCACACAAATGACATATTATTTTAGAAAAAGTTTTAGTAACTTATCCGTTCGAAAGGCAGTATGATGAAAGATAAAATTCGTGTTTTGGTTGTTGATGATTCGGCGGTAGTGCGTCAGAGCCTCTCTTCTATCCTGGAGTCTGACCCTGATATTACTGTCATTGCAACAGCTGCCGATCCGATAATTGCCGTGAAGAAGATCATGAAGGAGGTTCCTGATGTGATCACCCTCGATATCGAGATGCCGAGAATGGATGGTCTCACTTTTCTGCGGAAAATTATGTCACAGAACCCTATTCCTGTGGTGGTTATTTCTTCGCTTACCACACAGGGAACAGAGGTTGCCATGAAAGCGCTTGAGTACGGTGCCAGTGAGATCATAGGTAAGCCGGCCATGAATGCGGCTCAGTTCTTCAATGAGTCGAAAATCATGCTGTGTGATGCTGTTAAGGCAGCCTCAAAAGCTAAGCTGAAACGGAAAAAAATAAGAGCTTCACGGCAGACTCCCGTTGTGCCGCCAAAGTACTCTGCCGATGTGATACTTGAAAAGGTATCGGCATACAAACGTATCATAAATACTGATAAGATAATTGTTCTCGGAGCTTCTACCGGAGGCACCGAAGCGATCCGTAATTTCCTGGCACAACTGCCGAAGAAATCGCCGGGTATAGCCATTGTTCAGCACATGCCTGAAGGATTCACAAAATCATTTGCCAACAGTCTTAACAACATATGCAAACTTGAGGTTAAAGAGGCAGAGAACGGCGACAGGCTGTATCAGGGACGTGTTCTTGTTGCTCCCGGGAACAAACATATGCTGCTGAAAAGAGTGGGTAAAGAGTACTCTGTGGAGGTAAAAGAGGGCCCGCTCGTGAACAGGCACCGTCCGTCCGTCGATGTGCTGTTCCGTTCGGCTGCAAGATATGCTGGAAAGAATGCTCTCGGAATACTTATGACGGGAATGGGCAACGACGGAGCCAAAGGCCTTCTTGAACTAAAGGAATCAGGAGCTCATACAATTGCCCAGGATGAACACTCGTGCGTTGTGTTCGGTATGCCCAAAGAGGCAATAAAACTTGATGCCGCCGAGACCATTTTACCCCTTGATAAAATTGCCCCTTACATCGTTGCAAACCTGCACAAATAGACAGGAGTACATCTTTTTTCTTTAACCTGCCTGTGCTGCATTGATACTTTCTAAATTTTTCTGAGGTATTTTTCGGAAAATCTTATCCTTTCCATTAAACCTTAGTGAAATGTTAAGTATAAATGAGGTATTGCATGCCCATCCCCACACCCTTAAATTCCCGAAAAGAGAGCTTTCGCGCGTTGGCATTCCCCTATAGTCGCCAGAGGTGTAGGAAGAATATCAAAACACCGCTGACATAACCTTAGTATCCTTTAAAGACAAAACGAAAGGGAACCTTATTAGCAAAGCGAAAATGAAGTGTGTTATAACACAATCCTCCTGAAAATCTATTTGCATAATCTCCAGATTTTGCACGTGCTTCAATATTTTCCTATCAATCCAAACCTTAATGAAATTCTGCCGTATAAGAGTTCACAAATAAAAAGGAAAACACTGAATTATCTTATTGACTATGAAAAAAGTTAAATCAAAAACTATTCAGAAAAAATATATGTTACGAGGCTTTACATTTGGCCTTGTTGTACTGTTGGTTGCAGTTTTGTTAAGCCAGAACACGCGGGGATTCAATGAGTTGAAAAATATCATGTCAGATATCCCGGGGTTGTGGGTTATTTTGTTCCTGCCTGTTTTAACTGCCATTGCAGGATATTATTTTGGCGGCGGAGTTGCAAAAAAACTAAAGAAACAGAACAAGCAGCTCCGAAAGGAGTCGGGCAGGACAAACATGGTGCTTGACTTTATTGATAACCTCAGGAAAGGTGACCTGGAAAGCCCCATTCCCATATCATCGAAAAATGATAAGTTGGGACAGTCGCTGGTTGGGCTAAAGGAATACCTTATCAAAAACAGAAAAGAGGAGGAGCAGCGCCGCATAGAAGAGGAACAGCGTACCTGGGTGACCAACGGGCTGGCACAGTTCGGGGAGCTTCTTCGCCAGACCAACAACGATCTGGAAGAACTATCTTTCAACATTATTCACTACATCGTAAACTACCTGAAGATTAATCAGGCGGGATTCTTCCTGCTTAATACTCCTGAGGAGGGTGATCCGTATTTTGAACTTAAGGCATTCATTGCTTACGACAGGAAAAAATATGCCGAAAAAACTATCAAATGGGATGAAGGACTGATAGGGCGGTGTGCCCTTGAGAAGGAGACGATCTACCTTACCGATGTGCCCAATGACTACATGAATATCACAAGCGGTCTGGGAGAAGCAAATGCTTCGGCAGTTTTGATAGTGCCTCTTAAAGCCAATGATAAGATATTCGGTGTTATCGAGCTGGCATCGTTCAGCGAGTTCGAGAAATATGAGATAGAATTCATAGAAAAGATCGCCGAAAGTATTGCATCGACCATTTCGGCAGTGCAGACAAATATCCGTACCAGCAAGCTGCTGAAAGAGACTCAGGAGCAGGCCGAAAAAATGGCACAGCAGGAAGAGGAGTTGCGCCAAAACCTTGAAGAGATGCAGGCAACACAGGAGGAGAGTGACCGCCGTGAACTTGAAATGAAAGGTATTCTTGAGGCTATCGACCATTCGGCTATCAGTTCGGAGTTCGAGACCGACGGAACACTGATATCGGTTAACAGGAATTTCCTTGATGCATTTAAGTACAGCATCGAAGAGGTGGAGAACCAAAATATTAAAATATTCTTTTTCAAGGACGATCTTCCTGAACTGGACAAGATACTTGCCGATCTCAGGAACGGTAAGAATTTTAAAGGCCGTGTGAAGAGAAGGACCAAAATGGGTGAGGCGATCTACCTGCTTACAACATACACTCCCGTAATGGATCACGAAGGTGAGATCGTCAAGATACTAAGCCTCGACTACGATATCACCGAACAGGTGAAGATGGAAGAGAAACTTAAGAAGAGTAAGGAAGAACTTGGAATAATGCTCGAGCAGGCACGTAATGAAGTTAAAGAGCAGTTCAAAGAGATAGAGGCAGTGAAGATCAGAAACGAGAAGACTCTTGAAGGCGCTTTGGATGCCATACTTACTACCAACAAGGAGGGTATCATTGAATTCTTTAACGTGGCAGCAGAAAAGCTTTTCGGTTACGATCGCCAGGAAGTCCTCGGCAAACAGGTAGCGCTGTTGTTCAGTAAAGACACGGCAAAGAATGATGAGTTCGTTTCGGCTTTTGTGAATCCTGAAAAGGAAAAGATTGTGGGTGAAAGGCGCGAAGTGCCTATCCTGACCAAATTCGGTGAGGAGATCCCCGTGCTGTTCCTGCTTTCGGAAGCCAAGGTTGGCGATGACCATTCATTCACTGCATTTATTCAAAACGTTGAGGTAGAATTGTTTTAAGGGGAATGACATACAAGGTTGACAACATATCGGAGATAAAAACATATCTGAAAGAGCTAAAGAAATATTCGCAGTATGATTTCTGTGAATACTCTGACAGTTCCATTTACCGAAGGATAAACAAGGTGCTGGTCGACCATAAGCTGAGTCTTGATGAACTTATGGATAAGACAAGGACCGATTCTCTGTTTGTTGAAAACATTGTACAGGAGATTACAGTGAATACCACTGAATTTTTCCGGGATCCCGGAATATGGCATGAGCTTTATTCAAGGCATTTCGTTCCTCTAAAGAAAAAGAATGTTGTGAATGTATGGCATGCGGGATGCTCCTCAGGACAGGAAGTTTACTCAAACAATGTAATCCTTAGTGAGATGGGACTGCTTGACAAAAGCAGGATAGTTGCCACCGACCTGAACAACAAAATGCTTAAAGATGCAAAGAAGGGCGAGTACAATCACAGATACAACATGAAGATCATTGACAACTTTAATGCTGTGATAAACAAGAAGAAGCTTGCCGATAAGGTACGTTTTGATAAATATTTTGAATTCCAGGAGGATAAAGATATCATAAAGGTCAGGGACTTTTTGAAGGAGAATGTAGACTTTAAAAGGCACGACCTGGTAAAAGGAGAACTTAACAGCTATCAGAAGTTTGACGTTATATTTTGTAGGAATGTACTGATATATTTCAATGCAAGCCTGCAATCCAGGATATTAAAACGATTTCATGACCAATTAACGAACGGAGGAATGCTGATCCTTGGTAATCACGAAGGATTGACAGGTTTTTTTAAAACAAGATTTATAAAAAATGGCCCGGTTTTTATCAAGAACAATGCCTTCCATTTCGAGTACTGAGAAAGTTGCCGGTGTGAGTGCCGGTTTCGGTATCAGGGAAGTGAAGGAGCTTTCGTCAGTTATGGCGGAAAGCACCGGTGTGCCGTATGATCATATGCCGATATCATTCCTGAAAAGGAGGTTATCATATATTTTCAAAAAACATAATATCCGTAATTCTGACATGTTCAGGCAGATGCTTGAAACGGAAGATTACAAGGCCCGTCTTTTTTACGATTTCCCTGTCGATACAACAGAGATGTTCCGCGATCCGGGGTTCTGGAGATATCTGAGGCCTCTTGTCAGGTGCTTGTCAACCAACGAGAATATCAATGTCTGGTTCCCGGAAGTATCTACCGGCGAAGAAGTCTTTTCTTTCCTCATTCTTGTTAATGAACTGGGGATAAGGGACATGGTGAATGTTATATGTCAGCATGTATCAGAGGAAAGGCTGAGCGAGATTGAAAAGGGCATTCTTAACAACCGGAATATTCAGCTTAACAGCAGTAACTATGTAAGGATTGAGGGTTCCGGGGTATTTGAGGATTACTATTCCCTTGAGGATAACGTTTTTGTTTTGAAAAATTCGCTATTGAAGAATGTACGAACTGTCCGGGGGCATTTTCTAAATACAGGTGCACCTAAAAATACATCTGTCATCATGTTCAGGAACAACATGCTTTATTACGACAAGGAAGTTTCTGAGCGTAGTATCGCCGGGTTTTGGGATGCACTTCTGCCAGGCGGAATTATCGCCATCGGGGCCAAAGAACGGATACCGGAATCTTTTGATGCAAAGCTGGAGTGTCTGAACACAAAAGAAAAGGTATTTAAGAAACACGGTTTTGAAATTATCTGGAGCAATGATTGACAACAAAAAATATAAAGCAGTAGTTATTGGCGGTTCGGCGGGCAGTTTTTCGGTTGTATCAAAAATACTTTCGAAGATCGATCCCGGCTTTTCCATTCCTGTCATTATTTGTCTGCACAGGCTTAAACATGTGCGTTCCGGACTGGTGGAAGGGCTGAACATAAAATCTAATATCAAAGTTGTTGAGCCGAACGACAAAGACCATATTTCAGGTAACAGGGCTTATCTGGCACCGTCGAACTATCATCTGTTCATCGAGTACGACAATACTTTTCATTTGTCAACCGAGGAGCCAATGAACCACAGTCGGCCTGCCATTGACCATACATTTTCGTCGGCAGCACAGACATACCGTGACAAAGTCCTGGGAATAATCCTTACCGGGGCAAATAAAGATGGGGCAAGCGGATTGAAAGATATTCACGACAAGAACGGGACGACCATAATCCAGGATCCTGACAGTTGTGACATCGACACCATGACCAAAGCAGCTTTGAAGCTGTTTCGACCCGATCATGTTTTGACACCTGAGAAGATCGCAGATTATCTTAACCAGTTAGCCGTATGAAAAGAGACAAGTTAAAAAAGGAACAGACATGTATCATCGTGCTCAGCGTAGTCATTTTTGTTTTTGCTTTGGCAAAATATCTAATTTCGCCCGAGCATATGCCGGTGTCTTTCTATATGTTCGAATTTGTTTCAGTAGCAGGAGTACTGGCGCTGCTTTACTATTCAGATCATGTTTTCCGGAGATTGCACAAAAAGTTATCGGATAAGGGTTCTGAGATAGAAAGTTTGACTATAGATATAGATCATCTTAAGAAAGAACTTGAGGCAAGGGATAATAATTCTGTAAAGAAATCCGGTACAGGTATTTTTGAAGATATTGAAAATTTATTTGTTAATTTGCCGCCTTTTGCCGAAAAAAGCAAGTTTTGTAACAAGGCATTGTCGGTACTTGGGGACAACTTAGAGGTCATAACCGGCCTTTTCTTTGTCTACGACAAACAATCTCAGGATTTTTCCGTAGAAGGGAATTACGGCATCCGAAAGGATGAGCCGGTCACTCCTTTCAACATAGGTGAAGGGCTTCACGGCGAAGCCTTGAACGAACGGGAGGTGATAGAGCTCGAAGAGGTTCCTGAAGATTATTTTTCGGGATACAGCGGGCTGGGAGAGGCGAAGCCGAGATATATCTATATCCTTCCTGTTGCTGATGAGAACAGGGCAGTCGGAGTTATAGAGTTAGCTACGTTCAAACCAATACCGTTAAAGGAAAACTGGGATAAGATAAATCATAAATTGCTGGATCTGATAACCGAATAAGAAGACACTGTTTTTTATGCCAAAAGAGAAGAAAAAAATATTAAAACAGACCAGAAAATTCTTTTCAAACTCTGTGCTTTCCGTTACGGAGAGATACATTTTGTTGTTTCTGGTGATTTTCCTGTACATGTCCTCGTGGGCGGGAATTTCGTCACTGTCCGGTTATGATTTTTCTTTAAATTCTATTTTGCTGATCCATGCCCGGACATTCGTATGGTTTATCGACCTGATTATCTTGTCGTTACCGTTAGGTGTCCTTTTTGCGTTAAATTATCACAAATACAAGACACAGAAGTTACGCAAGGAGCTTGAAAAACTACATAAATATTCAAAGCAGAATGTGCAGCTTGCCGAGAAAATAGGACGCGGGGACCTTTCTCTTGATTCCACCGAATATGACAGCTCTTTGTCAAAAGTGCTTGTCACTCTCGGCGAAAACCTGAAATACAACAGGGAGAAGGCAGATGTTCATAACTGGATAGCAAAAGGGAAGGACCTGATATCCGAGATACTTAGGATACACAACGACTTTGAAACTCTTTCGATAGAGGTATTGAAAAATATCATCAAGTACACATCGGCAGTTCAGGGAGCGTTCTATCTGTACAACGGGAACGGATCACTGAAAAATATTGCCACCTATGCCTATGGACGCCAAAGGTTCATGAAGCAAGAGGTACCAGTTGGCAAAGGCCTTGTGGGAGAAACAGCTTTTGAAAAGAAACTTGTTTTCAGGACTGAGATACCTGACGACTACTTCACTTTGCAGTCAGGCATACTTGGCGACAGAAAGCCCAAAAGCCTTCTGATAGTTCCATTGGTACAGGAAGAAGAGTTGCAGGGAGTTTACGAGATAGCTTTCATTTTTGAGGATGTTCCGCAAAAGGTCCTGACCCTGTCGGAAGAGCTAAGCGGAATGATAGGGCAGACAATCTACAATCTGAGGATAAACATAAGGACAAAGCAGCTTCTCGAGGAATCGCAAAAGATGACCACAGCTCTGAAAAAGAACGAGGAGCAGCTCAAGCAGAATGCTATTGAGATGATGGAGGCTCAGGAGCAGCTTGAGAAGTCGAACAGGATGCTCGAGTCACAGATGCAGGAGGTAGAGCACGGGCGCAAAAAGCTGGAGGCTCTTTTGACAAATGCATCGGAGTTCATTTCCATTTACGATGAGCATCAGCAGCTTGTATTCGAAAGCCCTTCCGTAAAGCGCATTCTTGGTTATGACGATGATGACGAGGTTGTGGGGATGGATCCTGATATGCTTACTCCCAAAGGGTACAAGACGATTAACGAACTGTTCCAGTATCTCCTTGAAACACCGGGAGGTCAGAGGACAGCACAATATACTTATCTGAAAAAAACAGGAGAGAAAATGTTCCTTGAGACAAGAGGAACAAACCTGCTTCATGACCCTGCCATCAGGGGAATTATCTTTAACACCAGGGATATCACCGAGCGTAAGCGTGCAGAGAAAGAAGAGCGCATGAAGAGCCGGATGCAGTCGCTGTCGGAGAACTCTCCTGATATGATCATACGTATTAACACTGTAGGCCGGCTCGTGTACGTGAACCCGGCAGTTTCCACGTTCGTGGGTGTTCCATCTGCTAATCTGATCAAGAAGCGTGTCAATGAACTTGACATCGATGAAAGGTTTATTCAGTTCGTGCGTGAATCACTGGTGCAAATACGTGATGAGCACAAGGAGATAATGAAGGAGATAGAAATCACCAGCTCGGAGGGTGAAAGGGTGATGGAGATAAAGGGTATTCCGGAATTCGGCGAGGATAAGGAACTTGAATCTCTACTGTTCGTAGCTCACGATATCACACAGATAAAGGTCATCGAACAACAGATAAAAGAGAAAAACAAGAAGATATCGGACAGTATCAACTATGCACAGAGGATACAGTCGTCGATACTGCCTGACACGAAACTGTTACAGAAGTTCTTCCCTCGTTCGTTCATATTTTACAGACCTAAGGATGTGGTAAGCGGCGACTTCCCTTGGTTCTTTAAGAAAGATGACACCTACTATATTGCTGCCGTCGATTGTACCGGACACGGCGTTCCGGGAGCGTTACTCTCTTTCATCGGCTATTTCCTTCTGAATAACATAGTGAATACAGAGAAAGACTACACTGCTGCCGAGATCCTTGACAGACTGCATCACGGAGTAAGGAGAAACCTTAAGCAGGATCAGGAAGGAGCTAACGGCCGTGATGGTATGGACCTGGCTCTTTGCAAGATAGTTCCCGCAAAGAACGAGCTTCAGTTTGCCGGTGCACACAGGCCATTGTACCTGGTGCGTGACGGAGAATTGACAGAGTACAAAGGATCGCGAAAAGGTATTGGAGGGACTCCCCTGCCCCGACGCATAGAAAAAGATTTTGAGAACAATATTATCAACTATAAAAAGGGTGACAAAATATTCATATTTTCTGATGGGCTGCCGGATCAAACCGGAGGGCCTCTGGAAAAGAAAAAGAAGTACCAGGCACGTCGCATAAGAGAGGCGTTGGTGGAAGATCCGTCACACACAATGGCTTACTACTCCCGTTTTTTCCCGAAGGATTTCTTCGACTGGATGGGAGAAGAAAAGCAGGTTGATGACGTTCTGTTAATAGGTATTGAATTATAATATATATTTAGAAAAATTTTTATTATGGGTGAGATGAATGAAAATAAAGGTCATAGTTTTCTTGATTTTGCATATCAAATGTATAAATCAATGAAAACTAATGAGATCAACCTGGTTTATGAAGGAGTGGTTACTCAGGAGATAACAAAGACGTTTACCTCCCTTACTGAAAAGAACCTTGCAAAATCGGAAGAATCGAACATGGTACAGCGCAAGGTCTTTCATGTAATGGTAGAGTGTCTTCAGAATATCAGCAAACATGCTGATTCACTTGAAGGCGAAGAGGAAAAACGCGGAATTGTCATGGTTAGCCACGGTAAGGACGAGTATAACATCATTACCGGGAACGTGATCAAAAACGAAAAGATACCTGCTCTGAAAGAGAGCCTTGAAACAGTGAACAGCCTTGACAAGGAAGACCTGTCGGCCCTGTACAAAAAACAGATGCGTGAAGGCCGCCTGTCAGACAAAGGAGGTGCAGGCCTGGGGCTAATTGATATTGCAAAAAAAACGGGCAGTAAGCTTAGTTATCAGTTTAAAGAGCTTAACGACGACATAAGCTTTTTTATCTTAACATCAACTATTAAACGTAAATAACTAAAATCTATACACATGGAAGTCATTAATATAAAAGGAACAGAAGATACTCCTAATGTAATACTTGATAAGGAAAACGGACATTTTGAAATATCCGGACGATCCCTTCCCGAAGATGTGAATATGTTCTTTGAACCTATCATGGACTGGATAGATGAATATGCTGAAGATCCGCTTGATAAAACCGTATTTGATTTTAAACTTGAATATTTCAACACTGCATCGTCAAAGGTTATCCTCGATATCCTCCTGAAATTTGAAGAGATAGTGGAAAACGGCAAGGAGGTAACCATTAAGTGGCATTATCACGAAGACGAAGAGGACATGCTCGAAGCAGGTGAGGAGTATGCCGATATTGTTGAAATACCTTTTGAATACATTGTTCTGGAAGACTAAATGATATTTATTGTTAAGTTATGAGTGAAGAGATACTAAAAGCCTTAATGCAGTTGTTCGGTTTAATTGCAAAGCAGGATGGCGGAGTAAAGTCGAATGAAACAGAGTATGTTAAAACATTTCTGAAGCAGCAGTTGAATACGGAAGCCGTTCATGAGTATTATTCACTTTTCCTGAAGCATGCCGATATAAAGGACGAAAAAGCTAAGAAAGGCGGAGAGGATAATGGTAAGGTGAAGCTTACCTCAATGAAAGACTCCGTTAAGATCCTTGGTATCTGCAAAAAGATTAACAGGAAGCTTAACAAGGAACAAAAAGTGGTAGTACTGGTTCGCTTGTACGAATTGGTAAATACCGACAGGAAATTTACAGATCAGAGGATGGCCATCATCAACACAGTGGCCGATGTGTTCAAACTGCCAAAGAAGGAGGTTGAAAGTATTGAGGCATTCATTGTTAGTAACAAGGTTTCCGAACTTGACAGAAAGGTGATGCTTATTCTTTCTGCCCAGGATTTCAAGGCTAAAAATGCGATCTTCATTAACTCACATGGTTTACAAGGAGACCTGTTCATCCTTAAAGTCGAGAGTTCAAATCTTTACTTTATACGTTACACCGGCGATCAGGAACTGTTCCTGAATGGACTGCTGATCAACAACAGGCGCATTTATCTTTTTCCCAAAGGCAGCTTTATTAAATTGCCTGTGGGGCCGCCGCTGTACTACACCGATGTGGTAGGGCACTTCATGTCCGATGCAACTTCAACACGGATATCATATCGTGTAAAAGATGTAAAGTTTCAGTTCAGGACAGGAACGATAGGCCTGCGGAATATCAACATTGCTGAGGAACAGGGCAGGCTTATCGGGATAATGGGTGCCAGTGGTGCAGGTAAGACAACCCTTCTGAATGTGTTGTCGGGAATAGAATCACCTACCGAAGGACAGGTACTGATAAACGGTTACGACCTGCATAAAGACACAGAAAAGCTGGAGGGTGTTATTGGACTTATCCCGCAGGATGATCTGCTGATAGAAGAACTTACCGTCTTCGAGAACCTTTATTACAATGCGCGCCTTTGTTTCAAGGACAAAAGCAAGGAAGAGATCACGGAGATGGTAAACAAGACCCTCATAAACCTTGGCCTATACGAGAGAAAAGACCTTAAAGTGGGCTCCCCCCTGAACAAAATGATAAGTGGCGGGCAACGAAAGCGCCTTAACATTGCACTGGAGCTGATACGCGAACCTGCAATACTTTTTGTGGATGAACCTACCTCCGGCTTGTCGTCAAGAGACTCGGAGAATGTGATGAACCTTCTCCGTGAGCTTGCCCTGAAAGGGAAACTCATATTCGTGGTCATCCACCAGCCCTCGTCCGACATCTATAAGATGTTCGACAAAATGTACATCCTTGACACGGGCGGTTACCCCGTTTATTACGGGAACCCGAGTGAGTCGCTGATATACTTCAAAAAGCTCGATGCCCAGATAAACAGTGAATACGGAGAGTGCCCCACATGTGGCAACCTAAATCCGGAACTTATCTTCAACATCATCGATTCAAATGTCATCGATGAGTACGGAAATTATACGAACCAAAGGAAAACCAAGCCCGAAGAGTGGTATTCGTACTACAAGGAAAACATAAAGATACCGGAGATAGAAGATGTGGACGAGGCGCCGCCCAAGTCACTCAATATCCCGTCATGGTTCAATCAGTTCAAGATATATACACTGAGGGACTTTTTCTCAAAGATAAGCAATAAGCAGTATATCCTCCTGAACATTCTTGAGGCACCTATACTCGGGTTTATCCTGGCATACCTGATCCGCTACATTGCCGATCCCGAATCTGATGTGTACATCTTCAGGGAGAATGTGAACATACCTCCTTACATGTTCATGGCTATTGTTGTGGCTCTGTTTTTCGGGCTGATAGTAAGTGCCGAAGAGATATTCAAGGATGCCAAAATACTCAAACGGGAATCATTCCTCAACCTCAGCAGGTCTAGTTATCTCCTGTCCAAGATATTGCTTCTTTTCACCCTTTCTGCCATTCAGATGATACTGTTCGTCCTGGTGGCAAACAATATTCTTGGCATCAAAGGAATGACCTTCGATTTCTGGTTGGCGCTGTTCTCCATTTCTGCCTTTGCCAATATTATGGGACTAATCATCTCTGCATCTTTCAACTCCATTGTCACCATCTACATCTTAATACCTCTGCTGATGATCCCGCAGATGGTCCTTGGCGGGGCTATGTTTACTTTCGACAAGCTGAACAAGGACATTACCAGTGTCGACAAGGTTCCTTTCGTGGCAGAATGGATGCCGTCACGATGGATATACGAGGGCCTGATGGTACAGCAATACAAGCACAACAACTTTAAAAAGAACATTTTTAACGTAGAGATGCAGGAGAGCCAGGCAGACTTCAAGCAGGTGTACTATATCCCGGAGCTTAACGATATTCTTGAAAGCACAAAAAATGCCCTCACCCAAAAGGGTTACAAAAATGACAAACAGTTCGTCGCAGACCTTAAACTATTGAAAAACGAGATAGAAAAAGAGAACAAAAGGGTTCCTTCGATGCAGTTCAAGGAGGTTGAAGATCTGGCTCCCGGAAAATTCAATGGTGAAATGGCCGATAAACTGGCTGCACATCTTGACAAACTAAAAAAATACTACGGTAAGCTTTTCATTGCGGCAAACACGAAAAAAGAGAAATTCATTGAAGCAAATATCCGTGCTAACAGAGAACGGTTTGAGCGTGTAAAGGACGAGTATTTCAATGAGAGTATCTCAGATATCGTAAGACAGGTATTCGAAAAGAATAAAATTTTACGTGACGGGGACAAACTGGTACAGATGGTTGATCCGGTCTATCAAATACCGGAGCCGAAGAATGCAGTAGACTTCCGCACACACTTCTTTGCCCCTGAGAAATACATATTTGGACATTTCTTCGACACTTTGTGGTTCAATATCGCCATGGTATGGGTGCTCACGATCATGCTGTATGTCGTGCTTTACTTCGATCTCCTGAGAAAGGGATTAACCTATATGGGTGAATTAAAATTGCGTAAAAGGTAACCTTTTTTGATTTTAATAGTATAATAGCATCAGTTAACTTAAAACTTAAAATTATTTTAACCATGCTAAAGAAGATCTTATACATTTCACTAATAGTAGGAGGTACGGCCTTCTTGTCAGGTTGTGCCGGAAATTCGTCAGGAAAATCCGGAAACTCGGATGAACTTATCAGTACAGACTCGCTTAGTACCGATGCACCTCTTAAATTATCTGAAGAAGTTATCAGTGATGTAATCCAGAATATTTCGTCACCGGTCGAGATGGCTTCCCTGATAAAATCTACCGGAGTTGCTTTTTCTCAGAAGATTCTTAACGATCCCAACAACCTGGATAAATACAACACAAGCTTCAAAAGAGCTCTTAACCTGGGTGTTTTCGCAGCCGATCTTGGATATATCAATACTTTCGATAAGAACTCTATCGTTATTTCCTACCTGTTGGCTGTGAAGAATCTTGCAGATGGCATTAAAGTAGGTCAGTTTTTCGACTTTGCTGCTTTGAAGCGCCTTGCAACCAACAGCAACAATCTGGACTCTTTGATGGAGATATCAGTGTCAAGTTTTAATGAGATGGATTCATATCTTCGCGAACAGAACCGCAGTAACGTTAGTTCACTGATCGTTGCCGGAACATGGATCGAGGGAATGTACATTACAGGAAGTGTCATCGAGCAGACGAATAATGAAGAACTGATTAACCGCCTGGGAGAGCAGAAAGATATTGTAAATATCCTGCTTATCATACTGGAAAATTATAAAAATGACCCGAATTTCACGGAACTTTCATCATATTTGCAGGATCTGAAGGGCCTGTATTCCAAAGTTAAGATCACAACTGAGTTTGGCGAGCCTAAGAAAATGGAAAAAGACGGTTCTCTGATCATTATTCAGGACGAGATCAGTCATGTGAATATCACTCCTGAGCAGGTGAAAGCCATTATTGCTCAGATCAAGAAGATCAGGGAATACATAGTTTCGTAAATTCGTTATAAAAGGGAAAAGGATGTCAATTGAAAATTCTAAAGGAATGAAAAAAATATTTATCAGTTTATTGGTGCTCTTTTCAATGTTCTCGCTGGCAGGATATGCACAAGAATGCAACTCTGAGGCATTATTGAAGCAGGCATTGAAAGAGATGGGCAACGGCCAGTATATTAAGGATTTTAAGGTTGAGTTGCTTAAGGACAAGAAAGATATGAAAACAGGATATGTTAAGTTCTCTGTTGTTCTTCAAAGCCGGAGCCAGTATAAGTTTAATGTGGTAGATGCCCCTGAGAATCCTGAAAAAGTTATCATGCAGCTTTACTTTAAAGACAAGCTTCTTGTAAGTAACTTTGAAAAAGGAAAACACTACAAATCGTGTCAATTCATCTGCGGTAAGACCGGCGTTTACAGCCTTGTGTTCTCATACAAAGGCGGTGCCGAGGGATGTTCAAGTGCCGTGCTTTCGTTGGTTAAGCAATTTTCGGAAAGTGAAATGAAAAATTTCTAAAATACATAAGCTTTGATTGTAAAAAAGGTCGGATGCCATTGGTGGGTGTTCGCCCTTTTTGTTTTTAAACATATGGGGATGCTGCGGTGTGCTTTGTTATTTCATTTGTAAGTGCTTTCAGCTTGCCCAGGAGGAGATTGTTGTACTTCTCTCCAAGGTCTTTCTTTTTAATGGCATACATTGCGAAAAGTTTCCGGCTTCTTTTATCGAACCAGATAAGTGGTTCGCTGTCAAAAAATATCATTGAACTTACCACTTTTGTTTCTTTTGTGAAAAGTTCGTTGTATCCGTGTGAAGCAGATTCCGATTGCAGGAAAAGAGTTTTTGTGGAAATGAATGTTTGTATCTGTTTTGATAATCTTTCCTGCAGGAGTTTTACGATCTCCTCTTTCTTGTTTTCCGCTTCCTTTCTGCTAACATTATTGAATTGTTCGAACTGGACAAAACAATCCTTTTCGGGATACATCTCTTTCCGTAATACCTCATTTATCCATTTTGGAGGTTCATGTCCTGTGTTTTTTACAAAATACATTAACAGGCAAAAACAACATTAATAAGATGATATGTACGAAAAATAATTTCATATGAACAGCGCTTGCTTAAAAGTAAAACAATCTGCTTCAAAGGGCAATCTTTTTTGATAAGAAGAGCATAAAATATGATGTAGTAAAGTGTTGTGTATCTTTTTAATAAAAATACCCTGACACAAAGCTGTTTTGCAATGCATCAGGGTATGGGCTTATATTGAGGCGTGATGATTAAAAAGAGTATCCGAAGCTAAAGCCTGTGTTAAGGATGTACAGAACATCGGAGAAATCGTTGCTTATAGGTTTCAGCACCAATGGGTTCATGTAAAGCCGGAAGAAGAACTTGCGTTTGCAGTATTTTCGCCAGCCCAGGATAGGGCCAATGTTGTAACTGCTCTCCCTTTTGGTGAAACCGGATGCGTCTGTTTCCCCGTTCCAGAAAATACCTCCTGCCCCTACTTCAAAGAAACTGGACCGTTTGCCGAAATTAAAAGTTAACTGGTGCGGTACTGTTATGCCTCCGGCCATGGCCACTGTTCCTATTCCTGCCGAACCGTTAAGGAACCATTTGTCTTTATGTAAAAGTATTCGCCCGTATTCGAGTGACGGGGCAAGAAAAAGAAGGCTTAAATTGGCTTCCACACTGTTGTATGGAACTGTGAATTCCGGTTTTGTTTTCTCTTGTGCAGATAGCCCTGACAGAAATAAAATTAAGATCAGTGAAAAAGAAAATGTTCGTTTCATAATTTGGGTTCTTTATGTTTTGTGAATTTAATTTTCGGTATTCATGGTTTTATATTATGACAAACCTAATGCGGAATACACTTACTTTTTACTGAAATCACATATAAGACAGGGAAGAAGCCCAAAGTGGACAGTTGTTGGATTATTTGTACGGAGGGAAACGGAACTTCTCGGGTACGGGATCGTTCCCGTGGCCGCCCCAGGGGTTACATCGAATAATACGCCAGATGGACAACAGCAGGCCATTTACAGGGCCGTGTTTTTTCAGGGCTTCGATGGAATAGGCAGAACAGGTAGGTGTGAAATTACAGTTCGATCCGAGCATGGGTGAGATGAACAACTGGTAAAGCCTTACAGGAAAGATAAGAAGCCATGACAATCCGTCACGGATTAATTTATATATTTTGTATAAAATGTTATCCTTGTTCATTTTCGTAGTCTTCTGACAGGCTTAATCGTTTTATCAGGCCTGTCAGTGTTTTTTGCATTGCCTTTTCAATGTATTTGTAATCCATGATCTCCACAGGCAAATATACAAAAGCAAGTGCAATGTTTATAGAGTTCTTTTCAAGAAGGGGAACAAGGATATGCTTGTTGAGCCGGTATGCTTCCCGGATACGTCGTTTGAGCAGGTTTCTTTTGTATGCCCTTTTAAACCGTCGTTTTGAAACGCTGATGAGAACTTTTATGGGAATGTCCTGCTCTTCATCGGTTAAAAGTACCACCCTGAAAGGATAATAAACAAAAGACCTTCCTGTGGAAAACAGGTCATCGATAACTTTATGGCTACAAAGCTTTTCTTTTTTGGAGAATGTATGGATGTTGGCAGCCATTGTGTATTGTTACAGGTTATTTTAGACAAAAAGCCATCCAGTTCCGGTGAGGAAGAGGATGGTTGTGTTAAGTGTCAGGAAATTACTTCCTCTTGTTGTGCTTTTTTATGAATTGCTCCAGTGCCATTGCCATTGAAGGGGCCTGAGGCATCGGGGCTTGTATGTCAAGGCGCAGGCCGGCATCTTTAACTGCTTTTGCGGTTGCAGGGCCGAAAGATGCAATCTTGGTGTCATTTTGTTTGAAGTCAGGGAAATTTTGCAACAAGGACTTGATTCCTGATGGGCTGAAAAACACAAGTACATCGTAGTTTACGTCTTTAAGATCACTTAGGTCACTACTTACTGTTCGGTACAAAATAGCCTTTGTGTAATTGATCTTGTTTTTGTTCAAAAGGCTTGGTATTTCCTGCTTGTGTATGTCAGAGAGCGGTACCAAAAACTTTTCTTCCCGGTGCTTCTTCAGTACTTCAACAAGGTCACTGAAACGGCCTGTAGAGTGAAATATCTTGCGCTTGCGGTAAACAATGTATTTTTGAAGATAATATGCAGTGGCTTCAGAGATACAAAAATATTTCATTGTATCAGGCACAGCAACACGCAACTCTTCCGCAATTCTGAAAAAGTGATCGATGGCGGTGCGGCTTGTGAAAATTACAGCGCTATGATCAAGAATGTTGATCCTCTGTTTTCGGAATTCTTTAGCCGGAACCCCTTCTACTTGAATAAAAGGGCGAAAATCGATCTTCAGATTGTTTTTTTCTGCTAAATCAGCATACGGTGATTTGGGGGTTGTGGGCTTAGGCTGTGACACCAAAATTCTCTTAATTTTCAACGCTCTCTGTTTTAATTCAACAAACCAATACCTTATCCTAAATTAGATCCCTAATTAATAAGGATCATGTAAAAAATTACCAAGGGTAAAATTTCCAGCGCACAAAAGTACAAAAACATATAAAAAAGAGAAAATGTATTTTGCAAAATTATTGAAGCTCCTCTTATTAATTGCAAAATATAGAGCGAAATGAAGATCCCTATTCCCAGTTTTATAAAATTTGGAACCATCCACACATTTATGAAAGGGATCAAAGAAATTAACGGCAGAAGTACAATAGCGTATATCTTGTTCAACAAAGATGAGTTAAAAAGATACTCAATAGTGGGGCCTGAAGTATCAAAAACAAATCCCGTGATACGATATAAAAATATTTTTACTAATCCGAAAATAAGCAGTAATATCCATATGGCAATCAAAAGGGGAAACCCGGTCAGACCGAATATCGTATTGCCGTAAAACACTAATGCTTCAAAAATAAATATCCCTGTGTTGAAGATGAAAAGAGCAGATAAAACCCACGAAGGCTTTGAGTTGCGAATATTGACCGAAGTGAACATTTTATTTGCGGCCTGCATATTAAACGTTGCACGGAACAGTTCACCCAGATATTTTATCGATGTCAGACGTACTAGGCCGGTAACAGTTACGGAAAGGATTAGCAGAACAGCCAGCCATTCATTGTAGGCTGTTAAAGGGGATGTGCTTTTTCGTGGTGTTGGCTTCGGTAAAGAGACCGATTCATGAACAAATATTCCGGGATCTCCTGCATTCCCTGTGTTTTGCAGTGTGTCCTTTGAGCCTGTTTGGGCATTTTCAGATACAGCCATCAATGTGTCAACCCCGGTATTGGCAGTGCCGTTATGCTTAGAAAAAAGATAGGACTTCCCGTTGATCATATTTGACTGATGTTTCCGGTTTGTTGATTTTTAACGATACTACGATAAAACAGGGTTACGGTTACTTTAATTTCAAAAAATATTTTATAAAATACTCTTTTAAACGGCAGCGATTTTTATTGCATCTTCGTTCCATTTTGGGGCATTGTCTATTGCTTCGATTATATCTTCAGGATTTTCGATTACAGTCCATAGTTCCCGGTGCTCGGGACGCATGAACCGTTCTTCTATCATCTTGTCGAAAAGCGAAAGGAGATGGTCATAAAACCCGAAAGAGTTGACGATGATTACAGGCCTGGTGAATTTTCCCAGTTTTTTCAGTGATAGGATATCGATGAGTTCATCCAGGGTTCCGGTGCTACCGGGAAGGGCAATGACTGCGGATACTCCTTCTACAAGTTTTGTTTTCCTTTCTGCCATTGTTTCCACCTGTACCATGTTCTTCACCCCTTTGTGTGCCCACTCCACTTTGACCATGAAGCGTGGGATTACACCGGTAACACGTCCATTCAGGGAAAGGGCCTTATTGGCAACTGCTCCCATGAGCCCCACTTCTCCACCTCCATACACTATACCGTAACCGTTTTTTACCAGTTTTTCGGTCAAAAGTTCAGCAGCCTCAATATATTTCTTGTCAATGCTTGTACTTGATGCACAGTAGATGCAGACGTCTTTCATCATTTATTATTGATGTTTTTTACTTCTTAAAAGGTATTGCATACTCCAAGGTATATGTAAATCCAAGATTTACATTGTTGTCCCCTTTGCCGTAACCCGGAATGGTATATGGCTCAAGGACATTGCTCGTATTTGCGGATATCAACGTTTTCAGTCTCAAGGTCCATCCCATGTAGAAGTTCTTCAGTACTTCAGTCCTTATTCCTGCTACAAGATCCACATAGTGTGATGTCACATTGCTAAGTCCTATACTGCCCGTGTAATCACCCCAGTAGTCATCAATGATAGTGTACCTAGGACTTTGATGGCTTTGTGTGGCAATGCCGTATCGTATACCGGCCGTGATATTGTCGTTGTTCCCCGGTTTTTTTGACTTGAAAAAGTTATAGTCCATACCGATCTTCAGAAATCCTCCGTTCGATTTATAGGCATAACTGCTCTTGTCAAAATTCACATTGGCAAAGCCCATTTCTCCTATTATGTACCAGTTGCTTTTAAAGCGGTATCTTCCAATGAAAGCAGTACCTTTTCTTTCAGGCTGAAATGCAAGCATTATGAATGGGGCAATGTCGATACCGAAAGAGATACCGCTCTGCTCCTTCTTGACCTCGTTCTTTTTCAACACCACGGTCTGGGCACTGATATCAGTAAAGATAAAGATGAACAGGCTAATCAATATATACTTTAACATTTTCAATGTTCTCATTGTATTTTACATACGGATAATCAATGGCAACGGAATCAATGAACCTTCCTGTAAAAAATATGGTATCTATCTCAATGTTTACTGCAAAACCGCAATCTCCGGACACATAGTCAAGGTTCCTTTTGTAAACAAACCAGATAGTATCGAGAAGGGTTTTTACCTTGATCGTAAATGCTGATGTATCGGTATGCATTGCCAAGGGCAGGAACAGGTCGCTTGTAGAAACATTCTCGTACAAAATGCTGTCATTGCCCACGCCCTGTACGTAAAGCTCCGTCAAAACGGTGTCCTTATCACTGGTCGAGTGTGCCGTATACAGGCCCACCTGGGCAGCATTCTGGTTCGACAGGCAGATATCTCCCATGCTTTCGCACCTGCCGAAAATTACTGCTAGGACAATCGCTGAAATTAAGTAATAAATGTTTTTCATGCATTGAGGGTTTCCCTTTCCGGCCGGTTAACAAAATTAATTATTCACAAAAATAAAGGAACATTCCTAAAATCCACTTTTATAGCTGATAATTTTAGTATAAATAAATGAGAAAGGATATTCTTATGGAAATGAGATATCGGGAAATCGTAAACGGTTTGGCGGTATGAAGCATTGGGGGGCTCGGAGTGACTTATTTATCAAGATACTGCACGTCTTTATGGGAGTATGGTAGCTCGAAAAACCACTTCGCCTCAATGTTTTATGACCGCATGCTACCAGCAGTTATTTCTCATTTTGCGAGATCACTTTATCAATCTGTTTCTTTAAATCCGGAATTTTATTTTTTGCAACATCCCATACAATATTGTAATTAATCCCCATATAATCATGAATTAACTTATCACGCATTCCTGCCATATTTTTCCATTGAATATCACTCCATTTATACTTTATGTCAGCAGTAATCTTTTTTGTTGCTTCTCCAATAATCTCTAGGCTTCGAACAATTGCCCGTTTAAGAGTTTCATCTCGCAAAAACATATCTTTATCAACCTCGTCAGTTATTACAGAGCAGATGTAGTTAATTTCATCCCTTATATGCTTGAGGTATTCAAATAGGTTCTTTAGACATATACAACTTCGTTTAATATATTAGGGCCGATGTATGGACTCAATCCATTTTTAGTCACAATCTCAATTTTCTTACCTTTAAATAGATTTTCTATAATCTCATATAAAGCCATATAATTATCAAAGTTCTCTTTATCTGGCTCAAAATCAATCAATATATCAATATCGCTAGATTCAGATTGTTCCTCTCTTGCATATGATCCAAAAATTCCAATCTCCTTTATTCCGAGTTTTAAAATCTCATCTTTGTTAGATCTGATTTTTGATAATATGTATTCTCTTGATGTCATATCAATCTTTTTACTCAAATATACGAAATTATGCAATAATGGTAAAAGCTTGATTTGTAAATGCTGGTAACAAGAATGTAAAAACAAAATTTACCTCAATGAATCAAACCATTCTATCATGCCGGTAAATGCCGGAACAGCGGCATCACCATGATGCAGGCCGTCAATGGTTTTTAGTTCAATGTTTGTTGCCCCGTTTTTCCTGAATTCCTGAATGGCATTTAATGAGTTCTGATACGGTACAATCTCGTCTGCGTTAGAATGAAAGAACCTTATCGGGGTGACAGGCGTCCATGACAGCAGAGTATTCTCTTTCAGGGCATTTATCACTTCCGATTCAGTCCCGTTGTTAAAGCCTGAGATGAAATTTTGTGTAAAAAGTTCCGATACCTTTTTGGGTAGTTCACTGCTTATTTTGCTTGTTGTTTTTGTTGCGTCAAACAGGCCGGGCATCATATCCGCATAGGGAGCTGCGAATATCTCGTCCAGTCGGTTCCAGTTGTACACATCGTTGTAAGCTGTGAACAGATATGCCATGAATGCAGGCTCGGGATATTCGTCTGTTTGTATCAGGTATGTTGCCGTTCCGTACAGGTCATAAGGTCCTGCAGCAGGGGCGGAGGCGATGAGGTTGAAAGGTAAATCCTTGTCAGATTCTATTTCTCTCTGTGCTGCCAGTGTTACATAACCACCTTCGGAATATCCGCCTATATATAGGTCATGATTCGGGGTGATGTTGTTTTCTTTGCAGAAAGAATCCCCTGCTCGCAGCATATCAGTAACTGCCCCGGCCGAAAGTTCAGCATGAAGGTAAGGGTGAAGTATTTCAGATACGCCTAATCCAAGGTAATCAGGCAGAAAGGTGATGAAGCCTGTTGATGTGGATACCATACCAGCAAAACCTTCACCTGTTGAGAGGGGATCCCGGGATGCAACGAGCGTTCTCATGGTCTCGGTACCATGCTGAAATGAAATGGCAGGCATGTCGGAGGTTCCTTTGGGTATCATCAGGGCGCCCGATGCTTCTGTTAGTGATCCGTCGGGACCGGGAGTGAGGTATGTGATACTGTATGCATCAACATCGTATTCAATGTCGATATCCACATCCACATTGTAGCCTTTCAGTGCTGCTTCAATAAAACTTGCGGTATATTCAGTGATGTGTTCAGAATTTATCAGGTCACCTCTTTTTTCTGTAGGTTGTTCCTCCTGATCACCGGAACAACTGAAAAGCAGAACTGAAAATATTACAAGTTCAGTGATGTGCTGAAACGCTAATAATGAAAATTTATGAAGCGGTTTCATGAATGTATTTTTAAGAAAAGAAACGATATTCTTAATGTATCTGGCAACTTCTTTAAGCTGTCGGGATGAGAGGTAAAGACACTGTTAATCGTTGTCTTCGGAATACCATTCTGCAAAAGAGTTTGCAGTTTCGTTCAGTTTAAGGCTGAAAAGCTTAACATTCTCAGGCAGTCGTTTTTTTAGTCTTGAAACAAAGTCAATGAGCAGGTTCTCGCACGTCGGCTGGTAGTCAACAACTTCAAAGCGGTCGAGCATCTGGGGTATGCCTTTGAATTTTTCATGGGGTGACATGGAACTGATAACAAAGGTGTGGTCCAGCCGATCAACGATCTCTTCCTTCACTATCCGCTTTAGTTCGCCAAAGTCCATCACCATCCCGTATTTGGGGCTTTCTTTGTCATTGTTTGGTTCTCCTATGACTGTGACAGCAAGGATGTAGGAATGACCATGTATATTTTTACATAAGCCATCGTAATCCCACAATGCATGGGCCATCTCGAACCTGAACTCTTTTGTCAACCTTATCCTTGTCATACCCCTCAGTTGTTTTTTTGTTATGCTTTCACTGTGCATTGGCTTACACAGGCTATGATATTCTTCAAGCTTTCGTGCTTAAGAAAATAAAATGTATTTTTCCCTTCACGTTTGCTCGCCAAAACCCCTTTATCTTTTAAGATACCAAGATGATGTGATGTGGTGGACTGCTCAATGTCAAGCAGGTTGTGTATCTCTGTTACGGTTTTCTTGTCGCCTTCCTCAAGTATATGTATGATGGCAATTCTCATTGGATGTGCAATTGCTTTCAGCATGCTTGCAGCACTCTCCAACATCTCTGTATCTATGTCTATTTTTTCCATGGTAAGATTAAATATTCAACCAATACAAATATATGAATATATTAAATATGTTTCCACATAAATGTTCTGACATCGCTAATAAATAGTTAAAAATTAGTATTAATTTTTAAATTTGAACATTAATTTCCCATCATAAAGTATTTACTTTACGATTTTGAAGCAGATTTGGAAGAAGGATGTCGACACTGAATAAAATAAAAGCCCCCATAAAGGGTGAGATGTCTAAGTTTGAGCCCTATTTCAGGAAGCAGCTCAAAACTAAGATACCTATGTTAAGCATAATCACCAATTACATAATCAGGCGTAAAGGTAAGCAGATGCGGCCCATGCTGGTTTTTCTCACAGCAAAGCTGCACGGAGAGGTCTCGGAATCAACTTTTATGGCTGCCACTCTTATCGAACTGCTTCACTCGGCAACACTCATTCATGATGATGTTGTTGATGAAACATATCAGCGAAGGGGTATTTTTTCGATAAATGCTTTGTGGAAATCCAAGATCGCAGTTCTCGTGGGTGATTTCTTCCTGTCAAAAGGATTGCTCATAGCTCTTGACAATGATCAGATAGGTGTTTTAAAGATAGTGTCGAATGCCGTTAAGGAGATGAGTGAGGGGGAACTGCTTCAGATAGAGAAATCACGAAAGCTTGATATTACCGAGGAGGTATATTTTGATATCATTAAAAAGAAGACAGCCACTCTGATCACAGCATGTACAAAAGCCGGGGCCTATTCGGTGGATGCCGGTGAAGATAAGCTCCAACTGATGAGCGAGCTTGGCGAAAATCTCGGGATAGCGTTTCAGATACGCGACGACCTGTTCGATTATGAGAACAACACCCTGATAGGCAAACCCACGGGAAATGATATAAAGGAGAAGAAGCTGACACTGCCACTGATATATGCACTGCAAAACTCATCTTTATCTGAGAAGAGGAAAATACTCACTATGGTCCGCCGTCACAACAAGAATGACAAGAAGATAAAAGAGATCATTCAGTTTGTTAAAGATAAAGGCGGTATTGAATACACAGAGAAGGTAATGATGGGATATGGCAGCCGTGCCCTTGATGTCCTTGAAAAATATCCTGACAGTGAGGCAAAAGAGTCGCTTAAAGAGCTGGTGAGCTACACGGTAAACAGGAAAAAATAGGATAGCTTATCCGTTCCTGGCTATCTCCTCAAGTTTCTTTCGGTCAGTCACAGAAATATCCTTACCTTCTAATTTCAGGATGCCTTCTTTCTCAAATTCCTTGATGAATTTTATGGTGCTTTCGGTAGTTATGGATGCAAAATCGGCAACGTCCTTACGGGTCAGGAATTGAAAAACATTATGCTTCAAAAAATTTTCGGACGATAGGTAAAGTAAGGAGGAGGCAAGTTTTCCCCGCATCTGTTTGTAGGTGATATTCTTTACCATGTCGAGTAGCCAAGCTTCATTCCGGCAGTTACGTGATGTTATGCGCATGGCAAATTCCGAATTGCTCAGGAAAAGTTTTCTCAATGCCGTTTTATCAATCATGCACACTATGGAGGCTTTGAGGGCAACGGCAGAGTAGTTGTAAATATTTTCATCGAACACTGATGAGAAAGCAAGGTAATCCCCCTCAACGGCGAGACGTATGTTTATCTGCTTGTTGCTGCCGGTCTGCAGATATACTTTTACAAGCCCGTCGATAACGAACATCACGTAAGGTGCGAAAGCTCCCTGCTTGAAAAGTGTTTCTCCCTGCAGGTAAGTCAGCTGTATCTTTTTGTCGTTGATGAACTCAACTTCTTCGGGAAACAGGTGCTGAAAGCACTTTGAGAAATGCTCACAATTATTACAGTTTGCCGTATTGCTGTTTCCTGTCACGATATCCGGAGTTTAACCGATTAAGGCTACAAAGTTATAAATTGTTATCTGTTTTCCCGAAAAACAAAATTATTACAGGAAAAAAGCTGTAAAATTTCATAAGATCATAAGGTGCTCCGTTTTAAACTTTAATACATATTTGTTCCTGAAAAACAAAATTTGTAAAAATGAAGCGGGTAGCTATTCCTGTCATAAAAGGCAAACTAAGTGAGCATATCGAGAAATGCAACTATTGTGAGATATTCGAGATAGATGGTGATAATGTGAAGAGCAATGAGATAGAAGTGCCGCCATCCGACATTTCTCATTTGCCTGAATGGGCGATAAAACAGGGAATTACCGATTTTATTGTTTACAAGATCGATAAGACGATCATCAAATTGTTCACGCAGGAAAAGATCAATCTTTTTATCGGCATCAAGATCGATACACCGGAAAGATTGATAGAAGCCTATGTGAACGGAACATTGAGGTCGGACGAAAAAATAATTTCAGAGATAACGACAGAAAAATAGAATGATCACAAACTAAATTTAAAAGCATGAAAAAGATAACTGGAGCTGAGGCAATCCTTCGATCGCTTGTTGAAGAGGGTGTTGACACTATCTTCGGATATCCGGGTGGTGCCATAATGCCTATTTACGACAAAATGCACGAACAGAACCATAAAATAAAACATATACTTGTGCGTCATGAGCAGGGAGCTGCACATGCTGCGCAGGCCTATGCTCAGGTGACAGGAAAGCCGGGTGTCTGCTTTGCCACATCGGGGCCGGGTGCCACTAACCTGCTGACAGGGATCACCAACGCAAATCTTGATTCCATACCTACGGTTTTCATCACAGCCCAGGTGCCATCGCACCTGCTGGGGTCCGATGCTTTTCAGGAGACTGACATGGTAAGCCTTTCGATGCCGGTGACCAAATGGAACTATCAGGTTACAAAGGCCGAAGAAATACCTGATGCCATTGCCAAAGCATTTC
>JALVJU010000090.1 GCA_027034005.1 Marinilabiliaceae bacterium | reverse complement strand
GTAGCACCTGCCACAAAAGAGGCATTCGAAGCATGGCTTGAGACAAAAGAAGACGGAGAGAAATCTCCTGCAGCTTCCAAGGCAGTTCTTAAAGCCCTTGAAACAGAAACACACAGTATTGCTCAAGAGATCCTTAAACTGAAAGATCATCTTGTTAAGAAGTCTGTTTGGGTCTTCGGTGGTGACGGATGGGCCTATGACATCGGTTACGGCGGTCTTGACCACGTAATTGCTTCCGGCGAAGATGTTAACATCCTTGTTGTTGACACCGAGGTTTACTCTAACACAGGAGGCCAGTCTTCTAAGGCTACACCTACCGGAGCTATTGCTAAATTTGCTGCCGCAGGTAAGAAGATCCGTAAAAAAGACCTTGGCCTGATGGCTACAACCTACGGTTATGTTTACGTAGCACAAGTTGCCATGGGAGCTAACCAGAACCAGTACTTCAAAGCACTTAAAGAGGCTGAAGCTTATCCCGGACCATCACTTATCATTGCTTACTCACCATGTATCAACCACGGTTTGAGAGCAGGTATGGGTAAAGCACAGGCTGAAGAGAAGAGAGCTGTTGAAGCAGGTTACTGGCAGATGTACCGTTACAACCCAATGCTGGAAGCTGAAGGTAAGAACCCATTCGTCCTCGATTCAAAAGAGCCCGATTGGAGTAAGTTCCGCGACTTCCTGCTTGGTGAAGTACGTTACACAGCGCTTCTTAAAGCTAATCCTGCCGAAGCAGAAGAGTTGTTTGCTGCTGCTGAGAAAAATGCCAAATGGCGTTACAGCAACTACAAGCGTCTTGCTGAGCTGGATTACAAAGTTGTTGAATAATAATTTCAACCGATATACGAAAAAAAACGCTGCACTTCATGTGCGGCGTTTTTTTTGTATCATGATGTTTAGTCAACCGATGACTTGGAGCCATCGGTTGACTAAACATTTGCTGTAAAACATTTTTTCAAAAACTCTTTTTTCATACATTTGCTGAAAAGGGAAAGCCATGTCAGGTTTTAGCAAGTTTAAAATGTTATTCATTTTTACCCTCCACATCTTCCTGAACATCAAGAACAGGGATGCCTTTACATTTTAATAGTGGTTTCCATATCCCAAAACCGCAACAACTTCTAACTTTTCACTTTCTAACTTTTTAACTTGACAACTTTGTAAACTTTCAAACTTTATAACTATTTCGTCATGGAATTACCTTTTGCAGAATCATATAAAATCAAGATGGTCGAACCCATCAGGAGAAGCACACGGGAAGAGCGTGAGAACTGGATCCGGAATGCAAAATACAACCTTTTCAACCTGCGCAGCGACCAGGTATTTATCGACCTTTTGACCGATAGCGGCACAGGCGCCATGAGCGACCGCCAGTGGTCGGCGATGATGCTGGGGGACGAGAGCTACGCCGGCGCTTCATCCTACTACAACCTTAAAAATGCCATCAAGAACATCACCGGCTTTGACTACTTCCTGCCAACACACCAGGGCCGGGCAGCCGAGAACGTACTATTTTCTACACTGATAAAAAAGGGGGATGTGGTTCCCGGAAACTCCCACTTCGATACAACCAAAGGGCACATTGAGTTCCGCAAGGCAACAGCCATCGATTGCACTATCGATGAGGCATTCGACACCACTCTTGATCATCCCTTCAAAGGGAACATCGACCTAAACAAACTTGAGGATGTTTTCAGGAAATACCCCAAAGAGAGGATACCATTAATGATCGTCACCGTAACCTGTAACTCTTCGGGAGGTCAACCTGTTTCTATGCAAAACCTCCGGGAGGTCTATGCCCTTGCAAAAAAATATGGCATCAGGGTTTTCTTCGACTCTGCACGTTTTGCCGAGAATGCCTACTTCATCAAGATGCGTGAGGAGGGCTATCGCGACAAGACCATTAAAGAGATAGTAAAGGAGATGTTCTCCTACGCCGATGGCA
>JALVJU010000089.1 GCA_027034005.1 Marinilabiliaceae bacterium | reverse complement strand
CCGAAATCATCAAACCCATTCTCCGCGGCCGCGATATTAAACGCTATAAGGTGGATTTTGCCGACAGGTGGTTGATCAACACCCATAACGGTTACCACAAAGCAGACGGAACCTATGTGCCACCCGTAAATGTGGAAGAATACCCGGCCATTAAAGCCCATTTGGACCAATATTGGCCCAAACTTGTCAAACGACACGATCAAGGCCGGACACCCTATAACCTCAGGGACTGCGCCTATATGGAAGAATTCGAGAAGGAGAAGATTGTTTATTCTGAGATTGTTCATAATCCTCAATTTATGTTGGACAAAGATCAATTTTATGCAGAAGCAACAGCTTTTTTACTTTCCGGTGATTATTTATCATATTTAACAGCAATGCTTAATTCAAGAATGGTATCTTATGCTTTTAAAACTTACTATGCCGGTGGAGGTTTAGGAGACGAAGGTTATCGCTACAAAAAAGCATTTATTTTAAAATTACCAATCCCTAAAATCCCAAGCGAATCCCAAAAACCCTTCGAAACCTTGGTGGATTATATCATTGCGGCCAAAGAATCGGGCTTGGAGGAAGTGGCCGCATTTTGGGAGCATATGGTGGATGCGCTGGTTTATGTGCTTTATTTTGAGCCGGAAACCGGCCAAGCCGGCACGCAAATCCGGGAAATCCTTTCCGCACTGCCGGCCCTGCCCGAACAAAACCAAAAGGCTTTTTTGCAAGAGCTTACGGACAAATATAAAGCTAACGCCCAATTGGATGCCGCTCTAACAAAGCTCTACGCCCTGGAAGAAGTAAAAACCGTGGAGGCGGCGGCGAGGAGGTAAATCAAAATAATTGTGAATTTCAAACAATACTATAACTAAATAATAATGAATGATAAAGCCAAACATTTTTTTGAAAGACAATCGGAAGTTACGCACCTAAAAATAAAAGTTCTATCGGAATATATGAAAGGATATTTCCCAAAATTACTTTTAAGTTTTGGAGAATGTGTAGTGATTGATTTGTTTGCAGGTCCTGGCAGGAGTGGAAAAAATTTAGGAAGCCCATTACAAATTATTGAGGTAGGAAAATATATTTTATCGGCGGATGTTTTGAAAAAATCTACCAAGCAACCAAGCATAACTATGCTTTTCAATGATAAAAATCCGGAGTACAAACAAAGTCTAGAAAAAGAACTTTCCATAATTCACAGCGAATTACCAAAGAACATCAATTTTTTTGTAATAAATTATGATTTTAGAAAGGTATTGCCAAAAATCATAAAGTGGGTTAAAAAAAAGGGAAAGCCGACATTTATTTTCCTTGATCCTTTTACGTATTCCCAAATTTCCATCAACGAATTGAAAGAATTAATAGACCTCCCATTTGTAGAAATCATGTTATTTGTCCCGATATTACATGTTTATAGGTTTGCAGGAAGTGAACCTTTGAAAAAAAATGAAGAACACAAAACTCGTATATTTCTGGAAGAATACACTATGTCAGGTGTTAAAAAGTATAATAACAAACTTGAATTATTAGATGATATCCGTAAAAAATTGCGAAAAGAATTAAAAACGGATTATGTTCGTTACGTTTTACTTGATGCGGGCAAACAAAAAAATGCATTGATTTTTATTACCAAACATCGTGAAGGCATGCTTTTAATGAATAAAGTAATAATATCATTATCATCTGATGGTTCCTGTGTTATAACATCTGATGTAAATCAAGGTTCATTATTTGATAATACGCTTCAAAATAAACAATTTCAAAATTTTAAAAAAAGCTTGGTTGAAAAAATTAAATCCTGCTTACTGCAAACCAATGGGCAAGTAGTTGAATATACAATTAAAGAAGGATATCTTCCCAAACATGCAAAAGAAATTCTCTTGGAACTATTTAGGCAAAATAAAATTATATTTATGGACGAAAATGGAAATGAAATCCGAGACCAACGCAAA
>JALVJU010000088.1 GCA_027034005.1 Marinilabiliaceae bacterium | reverse complement strand
AGTGTGAAGAGATAAAGGAGAGAGGGCTTGAACACTAAACTCCTTTTTGTTGATGACGAACCCAACGTTTTAAGAGCCATCAAGAGGCAACTCAGAAGGACCTTTAATGAAATAGACCTCGCAAAAAGTGCTCCTGAAGCCCTTGATATGATAAAGAAAAAGGGACCCTATGCTGTAGTGGTATCTGATATGCGTATGCCAGGGATGGATGGCATCCAGTTTCTTTCAAAAATAAAGGAGTTGGCACCCGAGACTGTTAGAATAATGCTTACGGGAAATGCAGATCAGGAAACGGCAATAAAGGCCGTTAATCAAGGGCACATCTTCAGGTTCTTGAACAAGCCCTGTTCCAAGGATGTACTGAAATCCTCCATAAAGGCAGCACTTGAACAGTACAGACTAATTGTTGCAGAACGGGAGCTGTTAAACAAAACATTGAATGGAAGCATCAAGGTGATGGCAGAAATTCTAAGCCAGGTAAATCCAGTTGCCTTTAGTCGCTCAACCCACATCAAACGCTACGTCACCGCAATAGCCAAGGTACTGAAACTTCCCTCACCATGGCAATTTTCCATTGCAGGTTTTTTATCACAAATAGGTTGTGTAACCGTACCGAACTACATCCTCGAAAAGGTATACAGGGGAAAAGAACTGACTGCCAAAGAAAAGAAAATCTTTTCTCAGCATCCCCAGGCAGGCGCTAGAATCCTCGCCAATATCCCAAGACTTGAGAACGTGGCAGAAATGATCTGCTTTCAAAACAGACCCTATAGCTCTTACGGCAAGGCCAAAACCACCAATGGCAAATTGACCCAACTCGGCGGACAGATATTAAAGATTGCCATAGACTTGGATCACGCCATGTTTCTTGGAGAAAGATCAGACACCGTCTTGGAAGAGATGAGGAAAAAGCCAGATGTCTATAATCAAGCACTCTTAGATGCATTTTCCAGACTGGAGATAAACCACAGTGACCGTGAAATAAAAATGCTAACCCTCGGACAATTAATGGAGGGCATGACACTTAACCAGAATGTGAAAGCACGAAACGGACTGCTTCTTGCATGTAAAGGTCAAAGAATAACCATAGGCCTCAGGGAGCATCTGATGAACTTTGCCAAGACCATAGGCTTGGACGAGCCCTTCGAGGTGATTTTAACAGGAGGAACAAATGGATAAATTTTCTATTTTGATAGTGGATGATGACAAAAATTTGCTAAAATCCCTAAAAAGGGCACTTAGGAAGGAGGGTTACATTCTACATTTTGCCACAAGAGTTGGTGAAGCCCTTGAAAAGATCCGGACAGAAAACATTGATATGGTAATAAGCGATTATCAAATGCCGGGTACCAATGGGTTGCAATTTTTGAAATGCCTAAAGGATTCAAATCCGGAGATTCTCACCATAATGATGACCGGTATAGAAGATGTAAAAATTGCTGCACAGGCAATAAATGAGGCTGGGGTATACAAGTTTATCATTAAGCCATGGAGTAATGAAGACCTGAGAATTACTATCAAACGAGCTGTTGAGAATCTGAATGTGGTAAGGGAACGCGATGATCTTCTAAGAAAAATCAAGTCCCGCGATGCTGCCCTCCAGAGATTAGAACGGGAATATCCAGGCATATCAAACGTAGTAAAGGATGAAGAAGGTTATATAATCTCATGTTAGCCGTGTTAAATCGTTGTGCAAAAGAATATTTTAAATAATAGTCAACTCGGCTAATCGTTTTTTCATAAGGCGCCTGTAAACTTCAAGGGTTTGTTTCGCACTCTTCTGCCAGCTAAATGCCTTTAGACGTTCGCTTCCGCGTCTAATCAGTTCTTCCCTGAGCCCTTCATCAAGGCAAAGTCTCTTTATGGCCTCTGCCATCTCCCTTATGTCCCTTGGATCGACCAGTAGAGCGGCATCTCCTGCAACCTCAGGCATGGACGAACAATTT
>JALVJU010000087.1 GCA_027034005.1 Marinilabiliaceae bacterium | reverse complement strand
AAGGAATTTATTATCTCATTGAAAGGCGAATACGACAGCTCATAGTTCAGCTTTATAGTGTTCAGAAGAGCGTCCTCCTGTATCTCCTTGTCAAAATCATATTTCGAAGCAGCATCAAATGCAACCCTGGCCCTCTTTTTATCGCCGAGTTTAATGTAGCAGTATCCAAGGTGGTAGTATGCATTTTGCGACATCAGGTCGTTTTTCGAAGTAACCTTCGACAAGTTCTCTGTAGCTTTCTCGTAATCCTTCAAAAAATATGATGCAAAACCAAGGTGGTAGTAGTCCTCCCTGCGCGGCTCCTTGCTCAACTGAATAGTTTTCTCATAAAAAGGTATTGCGTCCTTATACCTCTTCTGCGCAAAATACGAATCTGCCACTATCCTGGCCATGTCTGCCTGCCTTCTGTCAGAACCCTCCCCGGTCAAAGGCAATGCATACTCTATCGCTTTGGCATAATCCTTTTTCAGGTAGTAAATCTGCGCTATATAAAAAGGTACAACTTTTTTGAAAGCATCGTCCTTCTCCAATTCCATAAAACCGTCAAGCGCTTTGTCGTACTTACCATCTTCATAATAGATGTGTGACTTATAATATAGTATAGGATTGTCATATTTGGAATTACCCACACTCACCCTGTTAAAATTTGATACTGCCTTATCGTAGTCTTTGGTCATGAATGCGGCATAACCTGCCTTGAAGAAATATTCGTCTTTGGTTGTTTTATCCAACCCGGACGGTTTGACCTTATCGAACCAACGCACAGCTCTTTTAAATTTACCGTTATCACTGTAATAGTCCCCAAGGTAGAAGTAGGCATACGGATGCCTGTTGCTTTCCGGGTAATCATTAAGGAAAGATTCCCATTTGAAAAGCATATCTTCGTTGTCAAGCTTTGTGGCACACAATGCCTCGTAAAATGCTGCTTCGGTGAGGTAACTTAATGTCTTGTCCTCTTTGTTCTTCAAATAATCACTGAACTTAATGCGTGCCGCACCGTATTTCTTTTTCTGAAAAAGCTCATAGGCAGCATCGAACTCCTTATCCTTCAAATGATACTTAAGCGACTTCTGACCGTAAACACCCAAAGCCAAACAAAGAAACAACAGAAAAACTGTGAGCTTATATTTTATCATGTCCTTTTCTTACAATAAATAATATTACTTTTACACCACACTAAAGCAACGAAATTTTTGTGATTTTAGTCTTTCGCCCCTATTTTTTAACAACGGCTAAAGATATAAAAAGTAAGGGGTATGAGGAAAGAAAATCACCGGCAAAAGAAATTAATGAGAACAAAACCAGAAATAGCCATCTGCACAATAAGTGACATTGCTACCGATTACCGTTTGCACAAAATGGCCTTAACAATATCAAAAACAAAATTTTCACCCTATTTTATCACACGCAGAAGAAAAGACTACATCAACAAATCGTCAGCTTTTACTGTTAAAATCATGAGATTACTTTTTGAAAAAGGCCCCTTTTTCTACATGGAATATAACATACGGCTGTTCTTCATCCTTCTCATAAAAAGGCCTGATGTGATATTCTCAGTTGACCTTGACACTTTAACCGGTACAAAACTGGCATCTCTCTTTTTGCAAACACCTGTCATATTCGACAGCCATGAGTATTTCCCTGAATCTCCGGAACTACAGCATCGGCCGGCAATAAAAAAGATATGGCAAAAGATTGAAAAAATATTTGTGCCTAAAATAGATCATGGCATCACTGTGTGCGGTTCTATTGCCGATATTTACAGGACAAAATACAACAAGGACTTTAAAGTCATAAGGAACCTTCCCTTGGCAGAAAACAACAACATGGAGCCCAAACCTGTTGCCGGCATAAAAGACAATACCTTTACCTTGATTTACCAGGGAGCAGTGAATGTAGGAAGAGGGCTAAAAGAGATAATAGAAAGTTTAACATACCTGCAAGATGTAAACCTGATAATTGTAGGTGACGGGGATATTTTCGAAGACATAAAACAACAGATAAAAGAATTAAACCTCACGGAAAGAGTAACAACCACGGGAAAAATACCGTTTCAGGAAATCCCTTTTTATACCAATCAGGCAGATATGGGATTGATACTGCTGGAAAACATGGGGCTGAATTATTACTATTCGCTGCCAAACAGGGTCTTCGATTTTATCAAGCACCAAACTCCTATCCTTGCCACAGATTTCCCGGAAATAAAAAAAGTGGTGGAAGGGTACAATGTCGGCCACTGCACCTCAAGCATGGAACCCAAACATCTGGCCGGTTTGATAGAAAAGCTCAAAAGTGACAAGCAACAAATGGAGTTGTGGAAAAACAACTGCAAAGCAGCAAGCAAAGAGCTTGTATGGGAAAACGATGAAAAACAGCTGATTGAAACACTAAACAACCTCGGTTAAAAACCTTGTAAAAACATCCCAAACAGATGAGTGTTCAATATTGCTGTTGTGTAATAAGATGACCAGTTCCCCATTATATTTATTTGTTTGGTTTAAAAGTAACATCAACTCATCCTCAATTTCTTTATCTGATTTTTTATCATAAGAAACATAAACCGTATCCATAATTATCAACGGCTTCTCTTTCAGGTTAAGTTTTTTCCGTTCCAAAATGTCGAACACGCTGTATTCATAACAAACACCGCATCTAAACCCATTTTTATCGGGATATCCCAATGTCGAGTCCCACTTCATCCCGGCATCCTCCCAAATCTGCCATGTTACGGGATTATCAAATCTTAAAAAATGCTGCCTGCCGTATTCAATCTTACCCGAAATATCTTCAAGGTCATTCTTTTCCCTTAAGAACATAACTTTATCATCAAAGGTGTCATACGAAGGATGAACACCAATATTATGCCCCCTGCTCTTTATATTTTCTATTACTTTTTTTACTCTCTTATTTTTAAGGTTATACTTGGGATCATACGCAGAACTGCCGCCTGCCATAAAAAAGAAATATGATTTTGTGTTACTTTTTTCAGATATATCCATTAAAAAATCATAAGTATCATATGAGTCTTTCATGGTCCCGAGATGGGATTTTATTTTACAGGTAAAATGTTTTGCAAAACTTTTTATACTTTTCTTTTTCAACAGATCATCTGCAAATTCCCTGATGCCGTTTTTCACAGTATAATATTTGAATATCCTGTCTACATCATGTGTCAGGACAACACAAGAAGAGCGAGGTTCCCTTTCTTGGCCAACACCGAGATGAGAAAGCATCTTCCACAACATTTCGACATATTCGTTCACAATCGGGCGGTGTAAGAAACCATTTCTGTATGCAGTGCTCTCTTTTGCCGGGAAACGTCCATGAATATCCCTAGTATTATCGACATATTCCTCCCATCTAGTAAGCATAAAAAAAGATGATGCGAAAATATCTACGCCACATATCACCTCACTGTCTGTTATGGTGCATTTATCTGTTCCGAAAATAACCGGTAATTCCGCCTCTAAGACAAACCTGTTTGCTATAAAAGAAATATTATCAGGCAGGTTCTCTTTTTGCAAATATGCCAACGGTTCTGGATATTTATTAAAAAAATGATCTTCAACTACAATTCTATTCCCATTTCCTAAATTAATTTCATAATTTTCAATAGGTTCTACAACTATCTCATAACCTAATCCAAGAAACTCTTGAAATAACACATCAATTATGTACTTTCGTTCGTCAAGGTTATTTTTGGGAATAGAAATAGTAATCATAGAGATGATTCGTTAATTTTGTACTGCATACAATTCTAATAAAATATTAAGACACTTGGAAATAAGAGTACTTAAAAGAACTCAAATCGATATTCTTAAATGGGATGATTGCATAATAAATTCATTCAACAGCCTGCATTATGCTATGTCCTGGCATTTAGATATCGTGTCTCCTGACTGGAATGGAATAATCTACGGGGATTATGAAGCCGTAATGCCATTACCTGTAAAATATAAATTTGGCATCCCTGTTATATTACAACCTTTTTTAACACAACAATTAGGGATTTTCAACAGAAAAAATATTAATGCACATATTGCAGGCGAATTTTATAAAAAGTTAAGAACCATATTTCCTGTAACATATAATATAAATTTAAAGCATGATTATGTACCAGGGTTCAACATTAAACATTTGCCTAATTTCGAACTTAAACTAACTGAAGAATTTGAGAATTTAAAAGAACACTATACCAATAACACCAAACGTAATATTGCAAAGGCAAATAAACATTTGCTTAAATTAAAACATATTGCTGTAAATGAACTTTCCTTAAAGTTTTATTTTGACAATCTCAGGTTTCCTTTTTCATCAAAAGAAAAACAGTTATTCACAAATATCCTCACCAAAGCATTAAATAGAAATAAAGGATTATGGACAGCTGTAACCGACAAACATGATAACATATTGGTTATAGCGTTTTTTATAATTCATAAAGACCGGATTACTTTCATAGGGTCCTCTTCTTCAAAAGAAGGTTATGAAAAGTCGGCAACCTTCTTTTTATTTGATGAAATAATAAAAAAATACTCGAACAGCAAATTTATTTTAGACTTTGAAGGATCACAGACAGAAGGAGTAGCAAGATTTTATAAAGGATACGGAGGTAAGGTAATTCATTATGGTCAATTTAAGAATAATGCATCAGATATTTTATTATTTTTAAAAACTCGTAATTTTCAATATACTTTAAAATTATACTTGTAATGCTTAAAGTATCTCTAGAATTCTCAAATAAATCGAATTTATCAATACCTTCTTCATTTTTATAAAGACTAAAGCTTTTTATATCTTTGATGTAAACTATGTGTTAATGCGTGATTTTTCAAGACCTGTTAAAGTTTGTATGATATCCTATCTGCATAATCTTTATGATGATAGAATATACTGGAAAGAGAGCATTGCATTAAAGGAGAATGGTTTTGATGTATGCTGTTTAGGGATTACTCAATCTCCATTAAACGAAATAAGCAGTGAAGGAATAAAACTTATCGGAATAACAAAAAACACAAAAAGCAATTTCTTTGGGAAGCTCAAACTCCTCTTTTCTCGTAAGAGTGTATTTAAGCAGCTAGTTGATATCGCAGCTTCAGAAAAAGCTGATGTGTACCATCTTCACGATTTTCAGCTAAATATTATTGGGTCGGCCTTAAAGAGGTTAGAACACCGACCTCGCGTAATCTACGATGCACATGAGCCATTCCCCGTTACCTTAACAACAACGGCAAATAGTAACCTTCTGATTCGTACCAAGGAAAAACTAAAAAGATATATACTAAACTACTGGGAGAAAAGAATGGCCGGGAAATATGATCTGATAATTACAACTGAAGATCATGTTGCGGAACAATTCAGGAAGCATTTGCCGGGAATTCCGGTGTCTGTTATCTGGAACTATTCGGATCTGAAGAGAGAGATAGCAGATGTAGAACCAACTTACGATTTTATCTATTGTGGAGGCCTCATGGAGCGAAGGGGGGCATTTGAGATGATAAGGTCTGTTAATAATCTGAAGAAAAGAGGTATTAGTACAACGCTATTAATCGTTGGTTCAATATTTAGTGTTGAGTTGCAGCGAAAGATGAATAATTATATAAAAGAGAATAACTTGACAGAAGACATCACAATTTTAGACCCTGTACCTTACCAGAAGATAGCCTCATATTATGGGCAGAGTCGTTTTGCTTTGGCTCTGTTTAAAGATGTTGAGGTGAACAGAATAATTATGCCAATTAAGATTTTTGAGTATATTACAATGTATCTACCAGTTGTTTGTAGTAATTTCGGTTACATGAACAGGATAACCTCTACATATCAAACAGGAATAACTGTTAACCCTGATAGTGATGAAGATATTAGCAATGCAATGGAAAAACTGCTAACAAACGATAATCTGGCTTCTCAACTAAAGATGAACTGTCAGAAG
>JALVJU010000086.1 GCA_027034005.1 Marinilabiliaceae bacterium | reverse complement strand
AAAACAGCAAGGTATGTGGTTCGGAAGTCTGATTGGCGGTTCTGACAAGAAAAAATAAGGGGACAACCTTTGAGCGTGCCTGCACATCGAGGCTTTTGCAAAAAATAGGATTTTTTACACTTTGCTCTGTAGTTACTGTTGATTCAGTTTTATGTAAAAAGCTGCCTTGTAGTTCCTGAGCACTCCTTCTTCGGTAAATACTTCGTAGGCAACTAATATCTGATGCACTTTTTTCGTGAATATCTGATGTTTCTTGTCAAAATACCAGCTTTCCCAAAACTGTAGCTTGCCTACCCTGTTGCGAGAAAACTCTTCGGTGGCCTCAAGGTCTTTCACATCTTTTTTCGACATGGGTTTATTGGTGAAGTAGTTGTAAGCCTGTGCCTTGTTTTTGTAAACAGCATCGAAAACGGCATCGACAAGTTTTTTACGGTCAAGAGGCATCAGGCACTCTGTGGTCCAGGTATCTGTAGTGTCAGGATTTTTGATAACTACCGGATAGCTGATGGTGTCAGCCAGCATTATCCCGGGAATGCCCGGTGTTGTTTTCACTCTTTCTGTTTGCTGAGTGCAGTTGTAAAGAAGTATTGGGATTAAAGCAAAAATTAAGATCTTTTTCATGTGTCTGTTTTTAGTACTTAACTTCCTTTTACTTTGAGTGGTTAAAAGGGGATTTTTTCTACCTGTCAAACGTCAACCTTTCCCCTCTTATGTCCTCGTTGACAATCCCGTTGTCGTAAACAAGATTCCCGTTCACAAAAGTGTGAGTGACCTTGTGTGAGAATGAAGTTCCTTCAAACGGCGACCATCCGCATTTGTAAAGTATGTTCTCCTTTGAAACTATCCATTCCGCTGCCGGGTCAACAAGAGTGATGTCGGCATGATATCCTTCCCTGATAAATCCTCTTTTGTTTACCCTGAACAGGATTGCCGGAGCATGACACATCTTCTCAACAACCTTTTCGTAGGTAAAAATCCCCTGACGGGCCATCTCAAGCATGGCAATCAGAGAGTGCTGTACAAGCGGCCCCCCTGATGGTGCTTTGAAATATGTGTTGTTTTTCTCTTCCAAAGTATGCGGGGCGTGGTCGGTGGCAACCACATCAAGTTTGCCGGAGTTCACGGCATTCCTCAGTGCCTCCCTGTCCGCAGATGATTTAACCGCAGGGTTCCACTTTATCCTGCTTCCGTATTTGTCGTAATCGTCTTCGGTAAACCACAGATGATGTACACAAACTTCTCCGGTGATCTTTTTGTCTTTCAGCGGTGTTTGTGCATCCAAAAGTTCCATCTCCTTTGCAGTTGAAAGGTGCAGGATGTGAAGCTGTGTTCCGTATTTTGTTGCAAGCTCTACCGCTTTGGCCGATGAGATGTAACATGCTTCAGCGGAACGTATCACCGGGTGATACCTGAAACTTATGCCTTCGCCAAACTTGTTTTTGTAGTATTCGGTATTTTTTCTGATAGTTGCCTCGTCTTCGCAGTGAGTGGTAACAATAGTTGGTGCCTCCGAAAATATCTTACTTAATGTCTTGTCATCATCCACAAGCATATTTCCCGTTGACGAACCCATGAATACTTTTATTCCGCATACACTCTTCGGGTCAACTTTTACAAGTTCTTCAGCATTGTCGTTTGTTGCTCCAAAATAGAATGAGTAGTTTGCAAAAGACTTTTCAGCTGCAACGGCATATTTGTCTTCCAGTGCTATGAGCGTGGTTGTTTGCGGTTTTGTGTTTGGCATCTCCATAAAAGAAGTTATCCCTCCGGCTACGGCAGCCCGGGATTCGGAATGGATATCTCCTTTGTGGGTAAGACCCGGCTCACGAAAATGCACCTGGTCATCGATAATCCCCGGCAGAAGAAGTTTGCCTGTTGCATCGATCTTGTTATCTGCATCCGGCAATGTCTCTCCTTGATCGAATATTTTCTCAATTATACCATTATTAA
>JALVJU010000085.1 GCA_027034005.1 Marinilabiliaceae bacterium | reverse complement strand
CCATCCTGATCCCAGTTTCTTCGGCCACGGGAATTACTTTTTTAAGGAAGTATGCCAGGTTTTCTTTGAGCTTTTGCTTACCTGTATCTTTATATTTTTCGAGAAAACTCAGAAATACCTTTTTGTAGTCATTTGTTCCATCACCCACAACCCCGTCGATAAAACCCTGAGTAACCACAATGATGTTGTATGCAAGTCCTTCGGCCTCATCTGGTGTCATCTCTTCAAAACGCTTTTGGGCAGCCTGGAGTTCTTCTGTGGAGTAATCTTTTTCAGCTTCCGGCCGTTTCAGTATGAATACATCAAAGGCCGTAAAATCGACCTTGCTGAAGTACATGGCTTCGGTGCCGTCGGGTAATTTGTAATGCAGGTCGGTGCGTGCCCAGTCGAGTACCGGCATGAAGTTGTAGCAAATGGTATCCAACCCGCATGAAGCAAGGTTTCTCATGCTTTCGATATAATTTGCTATCAGCTTGTCTCGCTCTTCTGTACCTTGTTTTATCTCTTCATGGGCAGGCAGACTTTCAACTACACTCCATGACAGGCCGTGGCTTTCTATCTCTTTTTTTACCTTTAGTATCTCATCAACAGGCCATACCTCTCCGTTGGGGATATGGTGCAATGCAGTGATAACACCTGTAACACCCGTTTGTCTGATCTCTTCAAGAGAGATAGTATCTCCCTTGCCGAACCACCTTAAAGTCTTTATCAGTTCCATCGCTTAATTATGTTTCTTACACTCCGCTAAAAGCCCTGAAGCCGCCATCGACCGGCAATACCACACCGGTGATGAAACTTGCAGCATCGGAACAGAGGAATTGAACAGCTCCGTTGAGTTCATTGATATCTCCAAATCTGCCCATGGGTGTTTTTGCAATGACCTTTTGGCTTCTTTCGGTAAGACTGCCATCGGGATTGATGAGGACATTCCGGTTCTGGTCGCCTATGAAAAATCCCGGGGCAATGGCATTGACCCTTACTTTATCTCCATACTTTCTTGCCATCTCTGTTGCCATCCACATGGTGAAAATGTTGATCCCTGTTTTGGCCACTGAATAGCCCGGAACCCTTGTGATAGCCGAGTAGGTGGCCATGGACGATATGTTCACGATACTTCCCGAACCCTGTCGTGCCATCATCTTGCCAAATGCAAGAGTAGGATAAACCGTACCGTTAAGGTTCAGGTCGGTCACTTTGTTGAAATCCTCTATCTTCATGTCAAACACCTCCTGGTCGGGCTCAAGGGTTGCGCCCGGCAGGTTGCCCCCTGCAGCATTTATCAGGATATCTACCGAACCCCAGTCACTGAGTATCGTTGTTGCCAGTTCATTCAACTGATCCATATCCAGAACACTTCCCACATAACCTTTTACATCGTTTGTTATGCTTTCGATCTTGCTAACGGTTTCTTTTACTTTTTCATCGCGAATATCGATAATAACGATCTTTGCCCCGGCTTTTGCAAGGCTTGTGGCAATGTTACTACCCAATACGCCGGCTCCGCCGGTAACAACGGCAACTTTATCTTTCACACTAAAATTTACAGCTTCCATAATCCTTATCTGAGTTAACTAAGTTAGATTATTTGCGGATTTAAAAGTAACCAATTTGTAGTAAAACAAAAAGTCGTCTTCGTTTATGGCGGTTCCTGATTTCTCAAGTGCAACAGACAGGGGATTATAATTCTAATGTGCTTTACAGCAATGCTTCAATGTGCAAGTGTGATGTCTTTATTTACACTGCTTGCAATAATGCCGCCCCATACGGGGCTTACGTTCCGGGTTTGTGGTTTTATTACCACAATGTCGTCCCTCCGGGACTTTGATAATTTGGTCGGGAATACATCGGCTTTCTTAAAGCAGACATGAACACATCGTTGTTGAAACCAAGTGCTTATTTGTTTTGAAAATGCATACAATTTGTTCAGGTTAACCTAGATATGAGATCGAT
>JALVJU010000084.1 GCA_027034005.1 Marinilabiliaceae bacterium | reverse complement strand
TGTTCATCTTATAGTAAACCCCTACGCTTGTCATAAAAAAGTCGGCATGTGAGATGATCTCGGAATACTGATAAATGTTTATCGATTGATATCCAACTCTATCCCTCCCCAGTCGGCAAGCATCTTTTCTGCCTAGAACTACAGCCTGTCGTTCAGGTCAAAACGCACATACGCCATATCGACCCCTTTAATGACCTGATCGATTGACTGAGGCTCAAAAGCACTTGTGTAACGGTGGCGGAAACGGAAGAAAACCTTTTCATGAATATAACCTTTCACCTCCATCCTGAACTGCTGAAACCGGAATTTTGATCCAATATATTCCTGATCGCTGAAATCGTTCCGGAATCCCATTTGGGTATTGGCTATGATATCCACATTCTTTAAAAGCGACTGCTTCGTTTCAGGTATCAATGTACGGTAGATAGATGCAGTATCGGTTTGCTTGCGTTGTGAGTAGCCGTTAGCCGATATCACGATGGCACACAAAAGAACAACTGCCTTAAGTATTTTCATCTTTACGTCCTGCTTTTGCCTAGATTAAAAAAACCTGATCACGGTTATCCGAGATCAGGGCGCAAAAATAGCACATTTATCTCTTATTTTCTAAAGAATATGCAACGGGGAAATAAGGCCTATCATTACCCTTCCCGTGTTGTAATCTGTTTTTTCCAGGCCCGGCCTTGTCTTGGCATAGTCGGAATATTTATACCATCGGCCCACATATCCGAGAAAGAATTTCAGATTGTAATCCTTGAACGGATACAGTTCAATTGTCGGCACGATGCTGTAGGCCGTCCTGAACTTGTTCATTGTCTTTTGCGGATCAAGGTCATCTTTCCAAAGGGCGCAGTCGATGAATGCATCCATGCACAAATGCCATTTGTCATTCATCTTGTATGTTATTCTTGTCCAGTGACTGCGGTAAAGAGTGTTGCGGACAGAATAATTATAAACATCATCCGGTATCTCATTGCTGATAATGCCGGTCCTGTCAAGCCCTTCAATACTTAACTTGAAGTCATAGGCCACATCTACCTTTTTTGACCTGAACTGATGCCCCAGGGCGATGTAGTTCATCCCTATCCCTTTTGCTTCTGTGAACAGAGAGTAAGAATAGATGGTAGAAAACTTACCGTTGAAGAAGTTTCCGCGCCAGTTGAACACTAAAGCAAGAGGCACCTTGGATGCGCTAACGTCAGGCACAGTATCGTACAGCTCCTCAAACGTACCGGTCCTGGAGTCAAGAAGCTGGAAGGCAAACCCGTTACGGTCATTCATTTGATAATGTACTCCCGCACCGGTAAGGAAGTTATCGGCCATCTCAATGATATCGGAGTATTCGTAGATGTCGATAGGGTTAAGGTCAAATTCAATGCCTCCCCAATCGGCACACATCTTACCCGCCGAAAGCTGCCATTTGTCAGACAGGTCGAATCGTACATAAGCCATATCGACCCCTTTGATGATCTTATCTATTGTTTGCGGCTCAAAAGAGCTGGTGTATCTATGCCTGAACCTGAAAAATATCTTTTCATGGACATAACCTTTCAGTTCCATCCGGAACTGCTCGATCTTGAATTTTGACCCGAGATAATCGCCATCCATAAAATCGTTCCTGAAAGCCATTTGCGTATTGGCTATCATGTCAACATTTTTCAACAGCGACTGTTTTGATTCCGGGATCAAGCTGCGGTAACTGTCGTTCCCTTCCGTCTGCATTTCCTGTGCGGATACAGAAATGGCCACACAAAAGGTAACCAGTAACGATAAAAGTATCTTTTTCATAGCTTGAATATTTTAATATCCGGAGTGTCATTAGGGTCACACCCCGGATACAATTTTTTAATAATTGAGGAAAAGGTCCTGAAGCTCTTCGCGGCTCCTGTCCTTCAACAGGGCGAGCATAAGAAGCACCCTTGCTTTTTGAGGATTGAGGTCCATGGATGA
>JALVJU010000083.1 GCA_027034005.1 Marinilabiliaceae bacterium | reverse complement strand
GAGATGTACTGGCAGCTTTACGACAGTTACTTACAGCCCAACGGGGCATTTTATGCCACGAGGAATGCCTGCAAAATGTTGCATGCGATATACCGTTACGGCTGGAATGATATCTATCTTGCCAATAACCATGTTGAAGGAACAGAAGGTGTGAAGGTTAAGATCAAGGTGCTGGATTTAAATGGTAAAGAGGTTTTTGTTGCAGAGTGGGAAGGTGACATCCCGGGCAACACTTCGATGAAGATCTACGAACTGCCGGACCTGAAACAATTCACTGATGTTGTTTTTCTTGATCTGAGGATCTTTGATGACAATGGAAAGCAGATTGACAGGAATATCTACTGGTTGTCGGAACAGGATGATATCCTCGATTACGAAGCAGGTAAATTGTTGGAGTGGGAGTATCACACACCATCTAAGCAGTATGCTGATTTTATTGCCTTGAAGCAGCTTCCTGAGGTTGATCTGGAGTGGGATTGTGGTTACTCTGAAGACGGGGATAAGGGCATTGTAAAAGTGAGTGTGGAAAACCCATCCGATACTGTGGCTTTTTTCACCATACTTGATGTGATGGATCCGGATAAGGATGAGCCGGTACTGCCCATCTTCTGGAACGACAACCACCTGACAATAATGTCCGGTGAGGAGATGGCCCTTGAAGCAGAGTTTTACCTGAGAGACCTTGATGCTGCTAGGCCGTTCCTGCAGGTAGAGGGATGGAATGTGAGCAAGAAGGTGATAGAGTTGTAAGCGGTCCCTTCCTAACCTCCCCCGAGTTGGGGGAGGCACAATGGCTACCCTCGGTGTGGCTCGAAGCCACGCCGAGGGTTTGAGCTACTTAGCGCCTCTCCGCCTTTGCGGTGTTTAAAACACTCCGAGACTCTGTGTTATTCTTCTTCTTTTTATCTCGTTGTAAATCTTGTTAATTAACAATGCAACAAAATCAAAAAATACTAAAAAGCAGATTTTAAGATAAGTATCTTTGAAAAGGATGAATTGGTAAAAATAAAAAGCAATGGCGAAATTAGCGATAAAAGGCGGTTCACCCGTCAGAGACACAAAGACAAATCCTTGGCCGCAGTGGCCTGTTTGGGATGAGAAAGAAGAGAAGGCACTTCTTGATGTCCTTCATAGCGGTGTATGGTCTTACAATGGTCCTAAAGAGATAGAGTTCAATCAGGCATTTGCAAAATATTGCGGTACAAAATATTCTGTGTGTGCTGCCAACGGTACAGTAACACTTCAACTTGCACTTGAAGCGCTCGGCATTGGTTGGGGCGATGAGGTTATCCTTCCCGGACTTACATGGCAGGCAACTGCAGCAACCATCATCGACGTGAACGCCACACCGGTGCTTGTTGATGTTCTTGAGGATACATGGTGTATAGATCCTAAAAAAGTGGAAGAGGCGATAACCCCTCGTACCAAAGCGATCATTCCTGTTCACCTATACGGTTCTTTTGCCGATATGGATGCTATCATGGAGATAGCCAAAAAGCATAACCTTGCAGTCATCGAGGACTGTGCACACAAGCATGGCGGCGAATGGAACGGCAAGAAGGCGGGAAGTTTTGGCGACATAGGCAGTTTCAGTTTTCAGCTATCAAAACACCTTACAGCAGGAGAAGGCGGTGCCATGACAACTAACCGTGATGATCTTGCAGAGAAACTTGATGCGCTGCGTAACTGCGGCCGTCGTCCCGAACCTGTTGATCAGGCTGTGGATAAAGGAGCTGGCGTTTACGGCGATGACGGTAACTTCATCCAGTCGGGCAACTACCGTATCACAGAATTCCAGGCGGCTGTCCTTGTTGAAGGACTTAAGCGCCTTCCGGAGCAGAACAAGATAAGGGAAGAGAACTGTGAATACGTTAACGGGCGCCTTGAAGGGATACCGGGAGTTTATCCGATGAAACGTGACCCTCGGGAGACCAAGAAAGCTTACTTCAA
>JALVJU010000082.1 GCA_027034005.1 Marinilabiliaceae bacterium | reverse complement strand
GATTTAATACTAATTTGATAGATACGAGAAATCAATAAAATCCAAAATAGTACAAAAACTGTAATAACAATAACAAATCTCACAGCATTACCCCAACTAAAATATCTATAACAATATAGTAGACCAATAGCATATCTCCTATAACTGTTGAAGTATTAAAAATAAAATCATAAATAAAAAGGGTCATATAGTAGCTAAAATCAATCAGTACAATCAGAACAAATAGCAGACATACACGACAACGAATTAAACGTTTTAAAGGCCCATAGACAAACATTAAAATTAAAACAGTAATTGCCGTTGACAAGAATAGAGGAAGTGTTAAATTTAAATCTAAATTTACCAAATAGAAAAAAGCACTTACAGAGTAGATTTTTTTACTATCTATATTAACAATAAAAATATACCCTGCCAATCCAATTAAAGGAGGTAGTACTGTATAGATTGAAACTAGCATAGGATAAAAAAGTACAAATATAAATAGAAGTATCTTTTTTCTAAAACTTAAACTATCTTCATCATCAAATCTTCTAAGATTACTCAGTGCCATTCTACCCTACCAACTTATAGACTAAAGATATTTCATTGCAAACAGGAAAATGGATACACTTAATACAATCTGTCCAAATTTTATGTTCGGGAATAGTCTCTTTTGCAATCTCTACAAAATTCATTTTTTTAAAAAATTCAGGTAGATATGTTAAAACAAGTACCTCCTCTTTAACTCCTAAGGTTCGTGCCTCTTCTAATGTAAACTCAACAATTTTTTTACCAATATTTTTCCCTCTATACTTATTAGAGACAATTAAAGAGCGAATCTCAGCTAAACGTGCAGAGTGAATATGTAATGCAGCATAACCTACTAACTCATTATCAACTTTTGCTAAGACATAGGAGCGAATATTGGTAGCCACCTCATCTTCATTTCGCTCTAAAATAACTCCATCTTTTACCTCTTGAGCTACCATTTTTTGCATAAGAGGAATATCTATAAGTGTTGCCTTAACTAATTTGACCATTCATCAATCCCAAAAATATGTTCAAATATCTTCTGATGAATACGCTCATAACCAATACGTTTAGAGTTTGAAATAGTTATACACCCAGGAAATTTTCTCTTAAGAGCTGTTTTCTCTTTCATATTTAGCTTATCAATTTTTGTAAAGACATTTAGATAGAGTTGGTCACCACGAATAAACTTCTTAACATACTCATCAACATCTCTGTCTATCTGAGCATTAGGGTGACGAGCATCACGAAGATGAATAAAAACACGAATAGAAACCCTATGTTTAATAAACTCAACTAAATTCTTCTGCCAAACTCCTTTTAGGTCTTTGGAAACTTTTGCATACCCAAACCCTGGTAAATCTACAAATCTAATATTCCAATCTTTTTCATCATAGATATATCGAACATCAAAAAAGTTAATAAGTTGTGTCTTGCCAGGGGTTGCTGAAGATTTTGCCAAATTTTTACGAGATGTAAGTCCATTAATAGTTGAACTCTTTCCAACATTAGAACGTCCTAAAAAGACCACTTCGCTTATTGTGTCATCTATTGAATCACTTAATGCCTGAGCCGATTTTATAAAGTGTGCATCTACAAGTCTAGGTATTGCCATTATTTTCTATCCTCAATCTCAAATCTAAAATGTACAGGTTTTTTAGCACTCCCTTTAATATCTGCTAAACCTGTTTTGAGGTCTAAAGAAACTTTATCAGCCTTTATGGTTCGATTATTGGTTAAATCAATTAGTATAACATTACCAATAAAGTAGTACTTTGAACTTGTTGGTGCATAAGTAATCTTATTTGATTGACCTCTATAGTGAATACCTTTTTCAGTCAAATCAAACTTTACATCTCCTTGTGCTTCATACTTTAGAGCTTTTTTTTGGTCATTAAAAAAAACAGTTACTTTAGAAGCATTTATCTCATTTTTTCCTTGCTTA
>JALVJU010000081.1 GCA_027034005.1 Marinilabiliaceae bacterium | reverse complement strand
TCGGGAACGGTCAAGATTGATATTAACGAAGGAGAAAAGGAGCTTGAAGTTGAAGCCGGTGGTACTTTGCTTGCCACTTTGGGCGACAACAAAATTTATCTTCCTTCTGCCTGCGGGGGTGGCGGTACCTGCGGGATGTGCCGTTGTCAGGTACATGAGGGCGCCGGATCGATCTTACCTACCGAGACAGGTTTCTTTACACGTAAGGAACAGGCTGCTGACTGGCGCCTGGCTTGTCAGGTGAAAGTCAAGGAAGACCTGAAGATGGAGATACCGGAGGAGATACTAGGAATTAAGAAGTGGGAGTGTGAGGTTATCTCAAATAATAATGTTGCCACTTTTATCAAGGAATTTGTGGTAAGGCTTCCGGAAGGCGAGAACCTGAATTTCAGGTCTGGCGGATACATCCAGATAGATGTGCCTAAGATAAATGTTGACTTCAAGGATATAGAAGTGGGCGAGGAGTATCGTGAAGACTGGGAAAAGATGGGGCTGTTCGATCTTAAGATGAAGAACCCCGAACCAACTTACAGGGCATACTCCATGGCCAACCATCCTGCCGAAGGAAACATCGTGATGCTGAATATCCGGATCGCCACTCCGCCGTGGGACAGGGCTGCCGGTAAGTTTATGAATGTGAACCCTGGAATTTGTTCATCTTACATATTCTCACGCAAGCCGGGCGATAAGGTTATGATCTCAGGGCCTTACGGAGAATTCTTCCTTAAAGATACCGACCGTGAAATGATGTTTATCGGCGGTGGCGCAGGTATGGCCCCGATGCGTTCACATATCTTCCACCTGTTCCATACCGAGAAGACAAAACGCAAAGTTACGTTCTGGTATGGAGCCCGCTCGAAAAAAGAAATTTTCTACGAAGACCACTTTAAGGATATAGAAAAGAAATTTGATAATTTCAAGTTTACCATTGCCTTAAGTGAACCTCTGCCCGAAGATGACTGGAAAGGCGACGTAGGTTTCATTCACCAGGTAATTTATGATAAATACCTGAGCAAGCATGAAGAACCCGAAGAGATAGAATACTACCTTTGCGGGCCGCCGATGATGATTTCAGCTGTTACTAAGATGCTGTACGACCTCGGTGTTCCTGACGAAATGGTCATGTTCGACGATTTCGGTTCGTAAAGAGAAAAAATGATACTTCAACCGCTAATCTGCTTTTAATGTGGATTAGCGGTTTTTTTATGATTACCACCGAGGGTTTTGCTCAAAGTAAAACCCTCGGTTTCTTGCTCACGAGAGATTTGTTTTTGTGATTTTTATACCTATACGCAGGGAGAACATTTTTATATCACCACATCCTCTGGCTCTTCCGACAAATAGGTATGAGTCATCCGATGACTTCAAGTCATCGGATGACTGTAATCATATCGAAAATTATTTCAAGAGGATGAGGAGAAAACGAGTGAGCTGTTTTTGTGATCTTTGACTTTAAATGCAAATTTTATATTTTACGATGTAATCATGAAACTTGAGTTGAAAAATTTATTACATAAAATAAGAGAAATTACAGTTGCTTTAAATGTAAAGTATTTTTTCTTAATTATGTTTGTTTTGCAACTGATACCAAGTCTAATCTCTTTAATCTTTAATATTGACAGTACTAACAATACTGTTTCGGTTATTGAAAAGTCAGGCAGTAAGATTGTAATATTTTTGATTACTGTTGTATGGGGGCCAATATTTGAAACGGTAGTATTCCAATATCTTCTCATTAATATGGTAAAAGCCTTTACGTCTGATACAAAATATCAAGCTGCATTTTCTGTTTTAATCCCTTCTGTTATTTTTGGATTAACTCATTATTACAATATATATTATTTCATTTTTGCCATATTTATTGGTATTATCTATTCCTCAACTTATTATATATCTCAATTTTTAAGAAAAGAAAATGGCTTTATAATAGTTTTGTTGCTCCATAGTTTAAATAATCTTTTAGCTTTTTTGATATAGAATGTCTGAAATTTCCCGTGACAATGGATACAAATATTTACTACTTTTGTTGCTCAAGCAGGGAAAAACAGACTTAAACCCGATAGTATGAAAAATACATATTTAATCTTGATACTTTTTTTAATTGTTTCTTTCACATCGTGCACCCAAAAGGAGAGTAAGTATTACCGGAATGAAGGACTTATTTTTGGAACAACATATCACATAATTTATGAATACAAAAAGGATATCCATGACGGTGTAAGGGGTAAACTGCTTGAATTTAACAAGTCGCTCTCCACTTATGATGAAGAGTCGGTGATAAGTAAGGTGAACAGGAACGAGGCTGTGGAGCTTGATGATTACTTTACCAAATGTTTCGAGAAGGCAAAGGAGATATCAAAAAAAACAGACGGGGCATTCGATATGACGGTTGCTCCTTTGGTGAATGCATGGGGTTTTGGCTTTTCAAAGAAGGACAGTGTATCGCAGGAGCTTGTTGACAGCCTTCTTCAGTATGTGGGCATGGACAAGGTTAACATTGTTGACGGCAGGGTGGTGAAGAAATATCCGGAGATAATGCTCGATGCAAGCGCCATTGCCAAGGGGTACGGCGTGGATGTAGCTGCGGATTACATGGAGAGAAAAGGCATTAAAAACTACCTTGTAGAGATAGGCGGAGAGATGAGGGTAAAAGGAGTGAACGAAAAGGGAGTGCCCTGGCATGTTGGCATCGATAAGCCCATTGACGACCCTAAGGTGCTGCACAGGTCCCTTCAGGAGATCATCGAACTGTCTGACGGGGCTTTGGCCACATCAGGTAACTACAGGAACTTTTATGTTAAAAACGGTAAGAAATACGCTCACACCATTGACCCGAAAACAGGATATCCGGTCCAGCATGAGCTTTTGAGCGCATCTGTCTATGCACCCGACTGCATGACCGCCGATGCCTATGCCACTGCTTTTATGGTCCTCGGGCTTGATAAAGCCAAAAAGATAGTTGAGGACACTCCGGAACTTGAGGCATATTTTATCTACAGGGGAGAAAATACAGATACCTTGCAGATGTTTTACACCAGGGGCTTTGGGAAGATGTTAGTGAGGGAGTAAGTTCTATGGCTCTATGGTTAAATGATTGTTATTATTCTTCGCTAATCGCATATCGCAAATCCCCAATCGCATATCATTAAGATTAGCGATAGCAGATTGGCGATTAGCGATTTCAGATTTATGAGAGGAGAAATGCCGACTGAGAACTTACGTCCTTCGAGCTTCTTTTAAGTTGTCTTCTTTTCAAGTATTTTTTCTAATTCCTGGCTCCCAAAAATATTTCTGTGCCACCGTGCCTCTGTGTTCATTCCTTAGCACCTTCCCGCTTTTGCGTTTATACTGAAACAACCTGAGCTTTTTATTAAAACCTCTTCTTTAAATTTGTGATTAGTTCAATTACAGATTTTTCTTGGTGCGATGCAGTTTTAGTGCAAAACCATTGACCTGAAAATTTCAGGTAATGTTTTTCCATTTCATCCGGGCTTTTGCCAAGGTCTTTACAAATTGTTGCATAATCTTTATCCTCAGGTATATTGTATTTCTTCCACTCGTTGGGCAAATAATTGATATATGGACATGCTGAATAGGAGTTTATATTCCAATACTCCTGGTCGGTTAAAGAAAAGTCTGTGAATTTCTGTACCAAAATTGTCAGGTCATTAAAGTGTGTTAATCCATCATTTTCATACTGTGAACTTATTGACGTCACATAGGGTTGTCCCTCAAAATATTTAAATTTCATACTGACATTTGCTACAAGCCGTTTTTTAAAGGGATCGCTAAAATAGGTGTCTGTGGTGTAATAAATACTCTCGATCTCTTCTAATGATTTGTCAGCAAGCAAGTATCCTTCAAAATGCTTATTATTAAAAGCTATTTTCAAAAACTCATCCCCATTTCTGACGAAACTGGAATCAACCTGAAACCGGAATTGCTTTAAGTTTTTAACCTTTAGCAAGCCGGCAACCTCCATCATTCTTAATGCATTCAAAGTAGAACTGTTTCCAAGATGCACAAATCGAGATGTTTTACTGCGTGAAAGATCAGTGTATTCAATCCATGAGGGGGAAGTAATAAACAGACGTGAATTCTCACATAAAAATTTATAATTTGATAGAGGGGCGGCATTGGCAACAGTGCCGCTATAGATGCTATATCCAATGCTTTCGGCAAACATTATAAACCGTCCGTTTTTTTTTGCTTTTTCTCGATAATGCGCTATTGCAATGTTAGGTTTCTGTTTGTCTTTTTTATTATACTTTTTTATTAAGTTTTTTAAAAACTGTTCCAGTTTAAACTTTTCTGCAACAATCGTTACTTCCGGCAACTTTTCGGGTTTGGGTTTGAGTTTAATTTTTCCCTTCAATTCACCGGCTGTGCATTGGTACGTTTCATACCCAATATATGAGATACAAACAGTGTCTTTATTTGACAAGCTTATTTGTCCGAAAGTTAAGTATCCATCCGGATTGGTTGTAGTCCCAATGTTTCGGTGTTTTATGATTACATTACAAGCAGGTAGTGGTTTTTTCGATTTGGCATCAATTACCAATATGTTTGAAGCAGGCCTGCTTTGGCTAAAAACCGGAAGATTGCTGATTAAGAAAATAAGTATAAAGATGGATGTTCTCATGTTACCTTTGTTTTTATATTTATTAATCTGTAACGTAGCCTTTTAGTGTAAATTTATAGAAAGCTTGCTCTGTATTTAGTTTTACACCACTGTAAACACTATTGAACCCTTTGTGTCTTTTGGATGTATTTAAAATCATTTTTAATATAATGCTATCGCCTGGTATCGCAAAGTTTGATGATAATGAGGCGGATGTGCAGGTACATGATTTGAACCTCTCAAGTACATATAATGTATCACGACCGATATTCCTGATGGTGAAATTTGCACTCACAACATCACCACGTTTGACTTCATCAAATGTATATGTCATGGCGTCTATACTTATGACTGTCTTTTTTATAAGTTTTGCATTTGAAGTAGTTCCTGATTGATTACACGATGCGCATAAAAATACAAAGGCTACGATCACAAAATACTTTATTTTATTAATCATGTGATTCCAGTTTAAATTTACCTAACATAAAATACTCTTTTTCATTGTCCATGGAAATCATTAAGAAATGGTATCCGGCTGAATATCCTATATATTCAGACCCTTTTGGTATATCAATATCTGCAATTAATACTTTATCTTTATACACCTGCATACCATCGGTTGTGGCATCACCTCCTTTTTGATAACCTCTGAAAATTAGACCGTCACCCTCTTTTAGGAAATTGTAATAGCCAAATAACTTGCGATGTGCAAAGAAATTGCTTTCAGATTCATTTAAAGTTTTAGTCTCAGTGTAATTTGTTGCCATTTCTTTGCCGGATGCTCCGAATGACATGGTTAATCTTCCATCCAAATCCATAATGTAAATATTAGGATCAATCTCGGTTGTATAGTAGATGTAATCATCGATCCATAAACATTTAATAAAGTTGAAATTAGGAAGATATTGGTATTCTCTATATATAGGAGGCCTTTTCCCAAGTAGTTGTTTGACCTTACCACTTTCAATATCAATCAATGCCATCAAATACGAATCCCGATAATATTTTGTGCAATTATTGGCAAATGAGTTAAGTTTTGGATGTTCTGTTGTAATAGGGATCAACAGTAGTTTTCCATTAGAGTTTATCGTTGCATTAAAGTATTCTAATTCGTACAGTCCCGGGTTTTCAATGTCGGGATTATTATAAAGATCGTTCATGGATTGCATATTTCTAAAATCAATTCTTGATGTTGACTGCCTCTCAAATTTTTTATTAAATAGATATACTCTCCATGATTTGTCTAATATAACAAAATCTCCTGTTTGTGTATTGGAAGAAACAACCCTGTATAAATCCGCAACCTCATTTGGGCCGGGGCCTCTGCCTAACTTTCTTTTAAGTTTTTTGCCATCCAGGTCATAAATTTGTATTAGGGCAAAAACCTCATCACAAAAGAGTAACTTATTGTTGTTAATCACAAAATGGCCTTCCATCGAAAGTCCCTCTCCATTAAGGAGAATTGTATCATAACTAAGATGGGTGAATTTTATATTTTTAAGGTTAGTGTGTTTAATGGCGGTGTACTCCGGTTTATTGTCATTACAAGAGTAAATTGTCAACAAAGAATAAAGCAAAAATATAGTCTTCTTTATCATAAACATATCTTTTATGTTGGAGAAAGCATTATTGAAGTGTTATCTCAATAATGCTTTCTCTATTATATTAATCTTTTAAATAGCAGTTCGTGACAAATTCTTCACAATTTACCTCAGGACCCGCAGCGCATGTAGATCTAACTGATATAAGGTTCCCTGCAAAACATCCGCCATGTTTGCATTTACATCTAACTGTTGCTTCAGGTAGTTCAATATTGGCATTGGTAAAAAGAGCCGAGGAAGAAAGTAGGGCAATAAAAATAACTGATCTTATTTTTTTCATGATATTCTATTTTTAGATATTCTTAATTAATGTAAGCTTTAGTTTTGTTTTGATGTTAAATTATTTCAAAGTATGCTTGTTAACAGGAGAGAGGTGCATTCACCAGAATTGGAGTGTAAATAGTCGTTTGTCTCTATTTTTGTGGTATTCTCTTTTTTTATTGTCACAGTGTAATGCCAAGGCATGTTCAATTCTTTCAATATTGTTTGTATCACTAAACCTAGAAGACTCTCTAAATGATTTAATTAGAAAGTATACTGCCGGCATGAATAGCCTCAGCAACTTTTCTCCCATGTTTTGAGATGCTCCGGTTATGTTGTTGAGTAATTGAGGAACAAAGGACCTGAAAACAAAACTCAAGACAAGAAGTTGCCGACTGCGAACACACACACACACTCTCTCTCTCTGTAAGCAGCCGGATGCAGAGATTTTGAAGTTAATGCATGGTTGGTTTTGAGCATGATTTCTTACATTGTTTATTTCAAACCTATAAACTTTTCTTGAAATTAACAAAAGTTAAAAAAATAATTCTGCAGTTTGTAGGGTTAAAATATGAGATTAATGATAGGAGAATTGCCATCCGATGATACTGTCAACTGAGGACTGAAGATTGTTTGCATCTTAGCGCTTTCCCGACTTTTCGGTAAAAATACATCCTTCCGGTTTCGAGCTTCCAACTTCTGGCCATTACCGCTACTCGGCTATGCCGACTTATCTTCCAGCTTCGAGCCTCCCAACGTCTCGAGGTGCACACTCAAAGGATTATTGACAGTTAAAGTCTTCGCTAATCGCATATCAAGGAGATTAGCGATAGCAGATTTATGAAAGAAGTAGCCGATTGTCAGTCTACTATACCCGCGGAGCGAAAAGGAGTTCCTCCCCTTGGGGGAGGTTAGGAGGGGCCTCTTTTCAATAATGCACGTGGTGCACCCTTGCCTTTTTACGTTCCACTTTATCCTGCGTCTGTGGGCAGTGGATGCCTCTTTTGTTGAGTTCACGGTTGCCACCAATCTTTCCCGAAGGGAATTTCGCATTTTTATTAATGATGATCTTTATGGAGAAAAGAAGAAAAACTATACCTACAAGTACAACAGTTAGTAATAATATTTTCAACATAGCTTCTTCCTTTAATCGTTAAACCGTTTATCCGGTCTGGATGTAAAAGTAATGCTTTATCACATTCAAAACAATTTTACTTGTTTATCTGTTTCAAAAATGCCATATATTTGGACAGAATTAAAAAGTATGTTATGTCACTTGATAAGGGAGGATTATCTTTTGATGATTTTAAGCGTGAAGTGCTGAACGATTATAAGTTGGGGTGGCTTAGTCGTCACATGAGCCTCATTGCACGTAAAGAGGTGTTGGGGGGAAAGGCCAAGTTCGGAATTTTCGGTGACGGGAAAGAGGTTGCACAGATAGCTATGGCAAAGCAGTTCCGGCCGGGCGACTGGCGTTCGGGATACTACCGCGACCAGACATTCATGCTGGCTGCCGGGATGACAACCCCAAAAATATTCTTTGCACAGTTGTACGGAGAGACACGAACAGAACTCAACCCCGATAACGGCGGCCGCTCGTTCAATAATCATTTTGGCACAAGGCTGATCGGTGATAACGATGAATGGAAAGACCTTACAAAGATAAAATGCTCTGCTTCCGATATTTCCCCTACTGCAGGACAGATGCCCCGGCTTACGGGACTGGCGCTGGCATCGAAACTCTACAGGCACAACCCTGAACTGAAAAAGTTTGAGAAATTCAGTCGCGACGGCAATGAAGTGGCATTTGGCACCATTGGCGATGCCAGTACCTCGGAAGGGCATTTTTTTGAAACTATGAATGCAGCCGGGGTTTTGCAGATACCTTTGGCGATGTCGGTGTGGGACGATGGTTTTGGCATTTCAGTGCCTACTGAAAAGCAGACTGTGAAATCAAGTATCAGTGAAGCCCTGAAAGGGCTTGAGAAAGGGGAAAAAGACAAGACGGGCATTCTTATCTTTACAGCTAAAGGGTGGGATTATGCCGGGCTGTGCCGGATGTATGCCGACGGAATAAAGAGATGCCGTGAAGAGCATGTTCCGGTTCTGTTCCATGTCACTGAACTTACCCAGCCCATAGGCCATTCCACATCAGGATCGCATGAGAGGTACAAATCGGCAGAGAGACTTGAGTGGGAGAAAGAGTACGATGCCTTGGTGCAGATGCGCAAGTGGCTCCTGGAGCATAACCTTGCAGATGATTCTGTTCTTGACGAGCTGGAAGAGCTTGCCCGAGAGGAGGCCGTAACGGCCCGAAGAGAGGCATACAAGGAGTATATAGAGGTGCTTAACAGTGAGAGGTCATCGCTTGTTGAGATAGTGAAACAGAAGAGTTGCGTATGTACTACAGGCCGGCAGCAGGAGATAGATAAGATAATCAGGGGACTTGAATCTGTCAATCCCGTTACGCGAAAGGACATTTTAAGTTCGGCCAGAAAGATATTGCGTAATTACTGTTCCACGTGCACACTAACCAACAACATAAAAGGAGATCTGCAGCAGTGGATAAAGAAATATTTTGAAAAAGGGCATGAAAACTACAGCGCCTGGCTGTACAGTGAAAGTGATAAAGCAGCCGTGAAAGTACCACCTGTAAAACCGGAGTACCCCGAAAAGCCGGAGAAAGTTCCCGGACGTGAGATCCTGCGTGACAATTTTGATAAGCTTTTTGCCAAATATCCTGAACTGGTGACCTTTGGTGAAGATACCGGACGCCTGGGAGGAGTGAACCAGTCGCTGGAGGGGTTGCAGGAGAAGTATGGTGAGCTGAGGATATTTGATACCGGCATACGTGAAACCACAATACTCGGCAAAGGCATCGGTTTGGCGCTGCGCGGTTTGCGGCCCATTGCCGAGATACAGTATTTTGACTACCTGATGTATGCTCTTCAGACACTTAGTGACGATCTTGCAACACTGAGGTATCGGACAAAGAACGGTCAGATGGCACCTGTGATAATTCGTACCCGCGGTCATCGCCTTGAGGGGATATGGCATTCGGGCTCACCGCTGAGTATGGTCATCAATTCCATTCGCGGGGTTTATGTGTGCGTGCCCCGCGACATGACGAGGGCGGCAGGTTTCTACAACACCTTGCTTGAGGGCAATGACCCTGCTCTTGTTATAGAGCCGCTTAACGGTTACCGTATCAGGGAGCCCAGGCCTGAAAATCTAGGAGAATACAGGATACCGCTTGGACAGCCGGAGATACTTTCGGAGGGTGAGGATGTAACACTGGTAACTTATGGCGCCTGTGTCAGGATCGCACAGGATGCTGTTAAACAACTCAGCACGATTGGCGTGTCTGTAGAGTTGATAGATGTGCAGACCTTGTTGCCGTTCGATATCAACGGAACGATACTCAAGTCATTGAAAAAGACAAACCGCATAGTGTTCTTTGATGAAGATGTGCCGGGAGGAGCAACCGCCTTCATGATGCAGAAAGTCATAGAGGAACAGGGAGGGTATTACCATCTTGATGCCGCCCCGCGCACCGTTACTGCCAAAGACCACCGCCCGGCCTACGGTACCGATGGAGATTACTTCAGCAACCCCAGTGCCGAGGATGTTTTCGAGGCTATCTATGACATGATGGGTGAATCACAATCGGATAAGTTTCCGCCGATTTATTGAGGAAAAAGAAATAGGATACCCTCGGCGTGGCTTCGAGCCACACCGAGGGTTGCATGTCGTATCCCCAAAACGAGCGTTCGGGTTAGCGAGAAAGTTTTCTCACCTCCCTCTTATTTCCCCTCTCTTGGTATAGAGCCTGTCCCGATGCATTTGGGGAAGGGAAGAAATGATAAATCAAGGTGCTACGATTGCTCCTTAAAAGGGAGGTGAATAACAAACTAAAAATATAAGTGTTCTACCCCCCATTTCACCAGTTAGCTCTCTTTATGCAAATAATTGCCTTAATACTTTAGAACTCCGGTTCACATGACCATACAGTACTTTTTTTCAATCATATATTGTTTAAATCAAATAATATGAGTAATTTAAAACCTCAAAAACAAAGGTCAAATGTTAACAGGAAGCATTTTAGATATCATAATGCATAGTCGATTATAAAGGGAACATTCTAAATATTTAGGATTTATTTGAATAACTTTTAATTCTTATTTAAGATGACACAGTTTAAATTCGTATTATGGATCATACTTTCTTCAATGGTTTTTTCCGGCTTAACTTTTGCTCAGGAACTTACGGGGAAAGAGCTTGTAAAAAGCAATGATACAGGCGCTTTGGTAGAATCAGGCATTGGCTTGCTGTTTGGAGCGTCTAAAATTGAAGGTGATATACAAAAGGTAACTGTTGTTGCTGATACCCATAATGAGTTATCCGTCAATGTTCAGTTTGACGGACTGGCCAATGCCTGGATAAAAGGCAGCCTGATCGATGCAGAAAAGGCCAAAATTGATGATATTGTTTCTGAACCTGTTCAACTTACAGAAGGGACAACAGAAGTTAAGCTGACATTCAGGCTAAAAGATAATCCCAAAAAAGAAGAGGTACACTCCGTATTGTTGAAGCTTTTGGTTTGCAAGAGAGAGAATGATGCTACCGGAAAAGTATATGCCTTTCAACTGGATAAAGTGTGGACGTCTCAAGGATTATCGGATAAAAAAACTACTTATGATTTTATCGATGAAAATAAAGTTGTTGATATCACTCCGGTCCCCGTGGGTAGTGCTTCCGGGCTTAGTGATACCAATGTCAATCTCCCCAAGCCTTTAAAGATTTCTAAAGTAAAAATCAATCCTGCTCTTTACAAGACGAAGATAGAGCGCAAGCCTATGGTTTTAAAGCCTGTTAATTTGCAAAATCCATCTGTATCAAGGCAAATGAACATAAGTAAAACTGCCGGTGTCAGGGTTGCATCAACAGGTAAAGAGCAAAAAAATGAACAAAAACCGGTTTATGTCGGCAATATGAAACTCATATCGCCCCAGCTTCACCTCAGCAAAGAGCAGGTTGATAAAGGTGCTTTGGGACCGGGCAATATGGCAATATCACTTTGGGACGAGATAATGACAGATGTGAATTTTGACTATGGAAGCAGCAGCATAACCAATATCAACACCGATATCTTCCCCGATAAAAATGAAAAATCGGGTTACTACTACTATTTTCCCGCATCGTACAATCTTAAGTGGGACAATGATGAATTTTACAAACTTAAGATACTGTATGGTACAGCATCGGAAGGAGAAAGCGGAAAGGTAAACATGTTTGTGGAACTGACACCCGGAGTTGGCACAAAAGAGAAAGCCATGGTGCAGGAACTTGTGAAAGAATATGCCAAAGCAAACAAACTTCCTTTCGAGAAACTTCTTCCCGTTCCTTTGTCGGCCACACCTAAAGTTGACCTTACAGGACAGTTGAGCAGCCTTTATGATATTCCTTTGGACAAAGTTACCACATCGGTTACCGGGCTTTTCGAACCTGTAAGCATCTCCTGGCCGATGGATACAAAAAAAGCTGATGACCTGATGGTGGCCCTTAAAGAAGTAGATCTTACCGGAGAATTGAAACTTGACCCGCAGGGTGAAATGCCTGAAGTAAATGTTCCGGTCAATATATCACTGGATGATGAAAAAGTGCTTGGCCGTATCGAACTTAAGAAGAACTCATGGAGAAACAGTGAATGGAAGAACGACAAGCCTTTTCCCGTTAAACTGAAATACATACATGCGCTGATCCTGAATAAAGATAAAAACGGGGTTACCATTCCTTTCATTTACTCATGGGACCTTGGAGACAAAGAGGTGCCTGTTTTGGCTAAAGTGAAAATCAATTCCGGCAGGATACCAAAAATTGTGGACTCCAAAGCACAACGTATCTGGTTAGAATATTCCGTACCTCCCTGTCCCGCATGTATGGACAAGATAATAAATGAGCTTACCGGAGGAACAACAACTTCACGTGAGCAAAAAATTGAGGTTGTGTCCTATGTTAAGGAGCGGACAAATGCCCTGGCCCTGGAAGTGAAGATGCGCTCAAGGTATGCAGACCCCAAAGGAGAGAAAGTAATCGAGCTGCCTGCTTTAAAGATCAAGGAAGACGGGGAAAGCTATTTTCTCGGCCCTCTTTATGTGCCGGAAGGTGAAACTACGGAATATGAGTATCAGATAAAACTTGTAACCGATGACGATGTCCTGGTTTCAAAATGGATATATTCAAATGAGACGAGCCTTTATCTGAATAAAAAACTCATAACGGATGCACTGGGAAAATTCCCCGGTGAATAACCGGAAAGATTATCCTAACCTGCTTTATGATGATTAACCTAAAAAGATATCTTATTTTTATCCTGTTAATATTTGGGCCTTTTATGGTCACGGCCCAGCCTGATTTTAACAATGTTGAGGTGCATGAAGGAGTCAGGTGTTTCAGGGACATCAGAAAACAGGATATGGCATATTACGCACCGGGAAAACTGAAAATAAAACAAGATCAAAACGGTAAACCTGATTTCAATTTTCTGGAAACACGCTATACCGGAAATGCAGCATACGGGGACAGAGGAGAAAACAGGTTCCTGAGCTATATCCGTTTCAGGGTGGTAATGGAAAGAATGCCGGCAGATAAACTGTTGCGCCTGAAAAGAGAGCTCTGGTCTGGTGGCTCCGGGCACCTCAGGCCTGCACCTGTTACCGATGTACAAACAATGCTTGTTTATACTTCTGTTTCAGGACCGGATGTGAATTCCGACACTCTTGCTTTTACCAATGGGAATCTCTCTGCAGAAAGCCCTGAAGGATTAAACGGTAAGGGGCAATATTGGAAAGAGAGGGAATTTTCGGTAAGGCTGGATAACTACTCAGCTCAGATATTGAGCAAGGCTTTTGATGCAGGACAAACTGTGATGAGCCTGAGCTACGCATTCTTTTCGGAGGGAGAGGAAGGAAAAGAGGAGAAAATCCTTACCGAAGGCGAAAATAAAATACTGGAAGATATAGAGAGGAAAATAAAAGAACTAAAAGATGCCGATACTACTATCATCAGTAAGTGTATTGCATCCGATGCATTCCCCATTGTGATAGACACTAAGAAGTGGCCCGGCCTCATAAAAAAGATTGATATTAATGAACAGGTGCCGCCGGGTTATGCCGCCCTGGAGGTCAGGTGCTATGATTTTCATGACAACCTGAGGCCCGATCTGTTCGCAAAAAAAATTGAGATAAAAGCTGAAGGTGTAGGCAGGGGTGATGTTATCGTGAAAAAAACATTTAACAAAAAATATCCTGATATCTATGTGTACGATATCCGTTTTCCTTATGCGGTAAGGTTGGACAGGCCATTGTATTACAGGGTGACAAGCATAAGCGACAGCTCAGCTCCTGTAAAAACTGACTGGATAAGACAGGATTCATGGACCGGGATGATCGACATAACATCAACGGAAGATCAGATAATTGAGAATGAAGAAAATAATTAACCTGACAAAAAATAAAAAAATGAGAAGTGTTCTATTATTAATCTTAACCTCAGTTTTTGCTATTCACTTATCAAAAGCACAGGTTAAATACGATGAAGGGCGGATACAGGTTCTTGGTGTCCAGCTCTTGCAGGATGCCAACGATGAGAATTCTTATTATTATCTGCCTCAGTATCCGCGGCTGGCAACACGTGACAACGGGGATTTTGAACTTTTGTGTATTAAATATGTAGGCGAAGGCGACCAGCCAAGCGGCGGGCTGTTTCACGCCCTCATTCAGTTCTCGTTGCCCGACACTATATTGTCACAGGTGCAGGATGCTTTGACAAAAAAGGTACCCGGGGCAAAGGTCATGGGCCCGGTGCCGCTTCAGCCCCTGGAATCGGGAGAAGGCGAGGGGGCGGCAGGGTTTCAGCTTGTTTCCGCAGTGTTGTCGAATGCAGGAGGTGAGGGTTCATTTTCCCGCTCGGTGGTCACTTCGGGTTATGCCCCTCTCTTGCCGGGGTCGAAATCGGCCATTGCTGCCAACCTGACTCCCGAGGGCGCTACATTGCTATGGAACTCTTTTACCGGAGCAACTTCTGATGTGTCGGTTTCCATCAATGCCAGTTATGAGGCAGCGGTAAAAGCCTACAATGCAGTTGTGACGGCAAACATGGATGTCATCTACAACCATTTCAGTAAACTGTACAACTATCAGCACAACTACACAAGGCGCCAGTTACGCAACATCTCCGATGAGCTGGTGAAGGACGGTAAGATAAATATCGAAGTGTACGACCGCTCAAAGGGGTTAAACATTAAATCTTCCGACATGGAAGGCATCCTAAACCTGATAACCGATAAGATCACGGAAATAATGTTTAACTCCGAAACCGGTTGGTCAAAGGCCCCCGAGAGAGAAGTGGCCGTAACCTCCGGACAGGTCAAAGGCAGGCAGCAACGAGGTTGGATAACAAAACTCTTTAAGGGAACAGGGAACGCAAAATATATCTCCGATGATCAGTTCGTGTTAAAAAAAAGGTCTGACATACGGTCAAACAAGTTTTACCTGAACCTCAGCAAAACGACAACGATAAAAGTCCCGGTACACTCATCGGGAAATCTGGGCGGATTTTATGAAGAGCTGGGAAATGACCCTAAATATTTCAGGATAGTGAACCTCAACGATGCGGCTTTTCAGCATCGCAACATCTTTTTCCAAATCGACGGAGAGTATGTGGATGCTTTTAAGACCATGATAAACTTCGTGTCCGTCAACTTCAAAAAAGAGCATAAAACCGGGGCTGCAACTACTAAAGAGATATTTTTCAATTACAGTGACATTGAAAAAGGAGAGCTGATAAAGTCGATAAGCTTTCCGCGGTTAGGAGACAAAAGTGCAAGCTGGCTGAATTACGACTACCGGCTTAACTGGAGCATCAGGGGCGACGACAAACTGATATCAATACCTAAAAGCGATTCGGCATGGATAAGTTCCAATGCTCCGGTCATCTCCCTAAAACCGCCTTTCAAGAAAGAGATAATAGAGATAGATACCGACCGCAGCATGTTTAAAGGAGCCGGCTTTTCAACTGCCATTGTTGAATTTGCATCGGTGCTTGCCGGGAAGAAGACGAAAGTGGGAAGGGTAATGCTAAGGGCCGGTGATGCGGAATCCCTGAGCAGGATAGCCATGTACCATGACGAAGGGGAACAGGTAGTTTACAGGGTGACTTGGGTATCTAAACAAGGGACTCAAAAATCCAAACTTAACCTGCTTGATTCCGATTATCTTTTCCTGATTCCGCCTGAACCTGCAAACTAAAAATTGAAAAAATGAGAAAGTATTTTTTAATAATATTTTTTGCTATGTCCGGCATGGTTTCAGGACAGCAGGTCATGATAGACCGGGGAGTCAGGGTGGAAGGGTTGTGGTGCTTCCCCGATGCAAGCGATTCCCTGAGCTATTACTATCTGCCTAATGAAGCCTCTCTAGCTTTGGACAAGCAGGGGGATCCGGAATTCTCTTTCATCAGGTATGTCATCACACAAGCGTCTGCTGCTAACGATGCAAATTCAATACAACAGGCGGGTGGTGGCGCTATCCTGCATTTCCTTATCCGGTACGAGACTTCTGATGAAACGGTTACTAAGGCCGAAAAAGCGCTCAAAGAGAAACTGCAGAACGATAAGGTGAAACTTAAAGGGCCGGTGATTTTTAAACAGGGAAAATATAACCTAATCTCCTCAATACTGAATAAAGACGGGAAAAAGCAGAATATGCTAATGGCATCGGGGAATGCCCCCGTACTGGAAGGCTCCAGGATAGCCCTTTCGTTCGAGATGAAACCTGAAACATCGAAGTTGCTCCTTGAGAGTTTTAAAATGGCCACACCGGATATATCCATTGTTTTTGACCTTGAATTTTCAGGCCTTTCAGATGCTTTTAATGCAGAGATGGAGATTAACTGGTCACAGGTGCAGAAAAGCCAGCATATAAAAGCCGGGCTGAATGTTTACTACGTTAGTGCCGACCTGGACATGCTTTACAACGACCTGAGGAAAAACAATGCCATTAAGCTTACCGTAATAGGCGATGATGCCAATATGCAGGCTTTGATCAACAGAGTATATGAAAAACTCACGGACATATTCTTTACGCAGGTTGAGCCGGAAAAAGTGCCCCCAACAGTGAAAAACGATATTGTTGACGGGGTC
>JALVJU010000080.1:4775-5941 GCA_027034005.1 Marinilabiliaceae bacterium | reverse complement strand
TCGTTGCGATCACGATGTACACAAACACTTTCTCTACCCATTCAACGGGCAGGTTCTCATGTTTGTACATCTTCTCAAGCATCATGTACCCAAAATAAAAACCAATGGCAAAAAACAGTCCGTAGTACCGAATGTGTATCGGCCCCAGACTTATCAGCTCAGGATCTACGTTCCAATGTATGAAATTTAACAACATATATTTTTAAATTAATGAGCCCCTCCCCATCCCTCCCCGAAAGGGAGGGTGAAAAGAGGACTTTTTATTTACAATATTTTTACCTTAAGTTTTCTTTTACATAATCACATTTATCCATTAGCAGCAAAAGAAATATTTACTCTCCTTACCGCTTTTACGGTAGAGTTCGGGAGAATTCTCCTTACAGTCCTTTCCCGTGACAATGTTTGTATTTCTTACCGCTGCCGCATGGGCAAGGGTCGTTTCGGCCAACCTTCTTCTCAACACGTACCGGCTCAAGTTTCTTAGGTTTCTTTTCTTCTCTTTCTGAATCACCTGTTGATCTTGTAAACTCATCTTTCTGCGTCTTAAACCTGCTGAAATCCATACGCCGGCGCTCTTGTGCCTTCTGCACCCCGCTTGAATCCTGAATAGGAATAAAGGCCTTCACGATTGTCGATACAACATTTTTGTTGTTCTCCTCTATCATTTTCTTGAACAGGTTGAACGACTCAAATTTGTAGATCAGCAACGGATCCTTCTGCTCGTACGATGCATTTTGCACGGCAGTCCTTAAATCATCCAGTTCACGAAGGTGCTCTTTCCACGCTTCATCAATTGTTATCAGCATTATCGATTTCTCGAAAGACCGCATCAGTTCCACGCCCTGTGTATTGTATGCTTTCTCAAGATTTGTTGTTATCTGATAAACCCTCTGTCCGTCGCTTATGGGAACAACGATATTCTTGTACTGCTCTGCTTTAGTTTCAAACACATCCTTGATCACCGGATATGCCTGCTTGGCTATCGACTCCACTTTACGGTTGTACCTTGTCCACACCTCTTCGAACAGCTTGTCGGCCAACTCATGCATATTTCCTTTAAGGAACTCATCTTCAGTGAAAGGTGATTCAATTGAGAACACCCTGAACAGATCCATCTTAAACCCTTCGAAATCACCGGCATCAAGATGCTCTTCGATGATGGCATC
>JALVJU010000080.1:0-4675 GCA_027034005.1 Marinilabiliaceae bacterium | reverse complement strand
GTGGCATAGGTCTGCGTTGCCGCCTCTACCTTCACGTTCTCTTTCGCCTCTATCGCCTGGTGAAGCCCGTCGGAATAACGACGGCCTTCCATGATACGGCCTGTCTGCTCATCCACGATCTTCACCTTGTTGTCCATCACTACATACTCCACGTCCTTCTCGAATAGTGTGTATGCCTTAAGCAACTGATTTATCGTATGTACGCGCTCAGATTTAATCGAATAGTTCTGAAGCAGTTCATCTTTCTTCTTAAGCTTGTCCTCTTCCGAAAGGTCTGATTTTTCAAGAGCAGCTATCTCGGAGCCCACATCAGGCAGTACGAAAAATTCGGGATCCTCCGAAGAATCTGTTATCAGGTCAATACCTTTATCGGTAAGCTCTATCTGATTGTTCTTTTCATCGATGACAAAGTAAAGGGGATCGGTAACAATGTGCATGTTCTTGTTGTTCTCCTGCATGTAGAAGTTCTCTGTCTTCATCATGCTGGCCTTTATGCCCTCTTCACTAAGGAATTTTATCAGCGCCTTGTTTTTCGGCAATCCCTTGTAAACGCGGTAAAGCAGCAACGAACCCTCTTCCCTCACCTTACTGTCGTCCGACTTCATCTTCTGTTTTGCCTCGGCAAGCACCTTCACAAGCATCTGCTTCTGTGCTTCCACCAGGCGCACAACCTTACCCTTCAGCTCAGTGAACAGCTGGTCATCGCCTTTTGGCACCGGACCGGAGATGATAAGCGGTGTACGTGCATCATCGATCAACACCGAGTCCACCTCATCGACAATGGCATAGTTGTGTGTCCTCTGAACCAGGTCATCGGGCGAAATTGCCATATTGTCACGCAGGTAGTCGAAACCAAATTCGTTGTTCGTTCCGTAAGTGATGTCTGCCTGATATGCTTTCCGGCGCTGCGGTGAGTTAGGCTGATGCTTGTCGATACAATCGACCGAAAGGCCATGAAACATAAAGATGGGGCCCATCCACTCGGCATCACGTTTTGCAAGGTAATCGTTAACAGTAACAACATGCACCCCCCTGCCCGACAATGCGTTCAGGAACACAGGAAGCGTTGCCACAAGTGTCTTACCTTCACCGGTTGCCATCTCAGCGATCTTGCCCTGGTGCAAAACAACACCACCGATAAGCTGCACATCGTAGTGCACCATATCCCATGTTACTGTATTACCACCTGCCGTCCATGTATTATGATAAACGGCCTTATCGTTTACTATTTCAACAAAATCTTTTTCGGCGGCAAGGTCACGGTCAAACTGCATGGGAGTTACCTCAATGGTCTCATTCTCCTTAAAACGCCTTGCGGTTGATTTAACGATAGCAAAAGCCTCGGGAAGGATGTTGAGCATCTCTTTTTCAAGAACCTCAAGAATATCTTTCTCTATCTTATCTATCTCCTTATAGATCTTGTCCCTTTGATTTATGGGAACTTCATCATTCTCGATCTTGCCTTTAAGCTCACTCACCTTGTCTTCCAAAGGCTTAACGGCCTCCTTAAGGTATTGCTTTAATCCTTCCGACTTGCCCCTGAGCTCATCGTCACTCAGCTTGTCTATCTCCGGATATATCTCTTTTATCTTGTTGATGTAAGGAGTTATCTCCTTTATATCTTTCTCGTATTTGTTACCAAAAATTTTGGTTAAAAATTTATCTATTAATGCCATGATCTATGGTTGAATTTTTAAAGTTTTAAATGGTTCTAGGGTTAAAGGGCTCTATGGCTAAATGGTTAAAAGGTTTTTAAGTTCAAACATCTATTTTATGTTCCTTCATTCTATATTCAGTGTTCGATATTCGATATTTCTGAATTATGATTAATGAACATTGAACGCCGAATTTCGAAATTCTACATCGCACATCAAATATCATACATCGTACATCGCACTACTTAGCGCACCTGAACCCCATGTTAAAGAGTGATGTTTCTACAGTGTTCATGCTTCGAAACCATACCGAGTTACTCCGGTCGCCATACTCGTCATACATGAACGAGCCTCCCCTGAGCACTCTGGAGTTTTCATCGGGCCCGGCACGTCCTTCGTGCTGAGAACCGGGATATGGCATAAAGTAACTGTCAGTCCACTGCCACACATTCCCCGACATATCATTGAGCCCTGCAGGAGTTTCACCGTAGTACCCGACAGGCGATGTGTACAGGAATCCGTCTTTCACTTCCGGATTGGGCTGCAAAGGCCCCTGCCACACATTGGCCATATATTTCCCGTTTACAACAAGGTCGTTGCCCCAGGGAAAATTCTGTCCCGTATTTTTTCCGTTACGTGCAGCATATTCCCACTCTATCTCGGTTGGAAGGCGCTTCCCTGCCCACTTGGCATAAGCCAGGGCATCATGGTACGATACCTGTGTAACGGGATGATCATCTTTGGCAGGAGCTTTGCCCCTTCCAAACGGATATTCCCAGTTGGCACCATCTATGAACTCCCACTGTCCTGTTTTGAAATTGAACACCAGACTGTTCCCGAACTTATCGGCATCCGTCTTGTAGCCTGTCTCTTGCACAAACTTCCGGAAATCCTTAACTGTCACCAAGTTCTTATCAAGCAGGAAAGGCTGGACATTCGCCGTGAACACCGGCTGCTCAAACTCTCTTCCCGAGTAACTGCCTATCTTTATCTTGCCCCCGGGGAAGTAAACCATCCCGGGTTGATCTTTCTTCAGTTCAGAAGCCGTATTGGATAAATGGGATCTATTTGTCTTTGCAACAGTTTGTGTTTCATTCACACTTGTTGCAACAGCATTTTGAGCGCTCTTTTTATTTGACTTTGAGATACAAGATGCCGTAAGAACAAGGGAAACAACCCCTATCCACCTCAAATAATATCCCGATCTGTTTTCTAACAACATTTTGTTCTCTTTTAAGAAAGTGCAAAAGTACAAAAACGCAGCCAAAGATTATTAAAAAAACAGAAAAGAGTAGCGATAAAATTACAATATGCCCAAAAAATCAAAGATTAAACACGTTTAAGGGCATGTCTCGATCGTTATGTCAAGGATAAATATCGTATTACATACTCTATCCGCACCCTTAAGTTCCCTAAAGAGAGGCTATGCGCGTTGGGATTCCCCTTTCTGTCTGACCACGACTTTCGGATCCGCCTGACTATTGAATTCGGGCAGGTTTACCTGGCTACGCAGTTAGACCCGCCTGACCGCGCCAGTCAGGTTGGTCTACCTGGAAACTCAGTTAGATCTACCTGGCTACACAGTTAGACAGACAGGCAGGCAGAGGTCAGAGATGTGGGAAGGATGTAAAAAGACGACTGACATGACTCTAAGACGTTTCTATTTTTCAAGAAACTTCATAAAAAGTCATTCTGTCTCCAGAGTTTCATCTTCTTCTGCACCTACCATTAACTCATTGTTGTTTTCAGCTACGTCATCTTCTTCGTAAAACCAGAAAGGAACAGGTTTTTGCGGGCCTTCTTTCCTATACAATATTGCAAGTACCAATCCCACTACCGACCCATACAGGTGAGCCTCCCATGAGTACGGCAGGTCCCACTTAACTGGTATCATTCCCCAGAACAGGCTTCCATACAGGAACACAACTACGAGGGACAATGCTATCAAAGGAATATAGTTTCTTATCACACCGCTAAAAAACAAAAAAGAGCCAAGTCCGTAAATAACTCCGCTGGCACCTATGTGCCATGTGCCTGTTCCTCCCCCTGCCCACAGCAGTATCCCTGTAAAAAGGTAAATGAAAACAAATACTTTTAGGCTTATGTCCCTGTAAAAATAGAACAGGGCAGTGCCAAGCACCAGCATAGGAAGTGCATTGGCAAAAAAATGGTCCCAGTCGCCATGGATAAGGGGTGAGAAAAATATCCCCGGAAGACCTTCAACCGAATGCGGTTTTATGCCAAAATGCACAAAACTTACATCCTCCAGGGTCTCGATAAGTTTAAAGGTGAACATTATGAAAACAAACAGTGCAGGAATTGCAAAACTGTAAACAAAGCGTTTCTTATCTGAAATACCTCCTTGCTGTTTATCTTCATTTAATTCATTCATATAACCTATCTTACCATGACTACTTCAACAATTTCTTTATTTCATCAACAAATCCCTCTATATCCTCCTCGGTAGTATCAAAAGATGTCATCCATCGCACTTCATTCCGGCTTTCATCCCAAAAATAGAAGAAATATTTTTCCTGAAGCGGCTTTATGATCTTTTCGGGGACGATGCAAAATACGCCGTTAGCTTCCACTTTTTGTGTTATTTGCATCTCTCGTATCCCGGCAACCTTTTCGGCCAGTATTTGCGCCATCTTGTTTGCGTGAGAAGCATTTTTCTTCCACAGGTCATCTGTAAGCAGTGCTTTAAACTGAGCAGCAATGTACCTCATCTTTGAATGAAGCTGTGTAGTCTGTTTACGAATATATTTAACATCCTGTGCAAGTTTTTCACTGGCGAAAACTACGGCCTCACCAAACATCAGGCCGTTCTTTGTACCTCCAAACGAAAGTACATCTACCCCTGCATCAAAGGTCATCTCCTTAAAAGAACAGCCAAGTGCAACAGCAGCGTTCGAAATGCGTGCGCCGTCCATGTGAAGGTACATGCCATGGCTGTGAACATAATCTGCAATCTCCTTTATCTCATCTATAGTGTAGACCGTCCCAACTTCGGTAACCTG
>JALVJU010000079.1 GCA_027034005.1 Marinilabiliaceae bacterium | reverse complement strand
ATAAGCTCCTGCCAACGCACCCATGTACGTGCATAAACATCGCCCTCGGTTGCTGTCGGCGGATCAAAGTCAAGCTGGTCGTAGTGCAGGTAAGGATCGTCCTTACGCACATCACGTTTAACACCGGAAGCACGGGCCGTTGTTCCAACAATTCCGTATTTATCTACCATATCGGGAGTGATAACACCCAGTCCAACAGCCCTGGTCTTGAAAACAGAGTTATGGAACATAAGTTTTCGGATACGAACGATAAAATCATCTACATCATTAAGGTTATCTTCAAGTCTTTTCTTGAATCCGTCAGGCAAAAGTCCGCGAACACCTCCCGGTATTATGTACATGTGATAGACACGTCCACCTGTAAGCTCCTCAAAACGGTCGAGGATAAGGTCACGAAGGTAAACGCCCCACTGAACACCAAGACCAAGGGCAAAAGTGCCTCCCTGTCCCGGAACACCGCGAAGCAATCCCTGCAAACGTGCCATCTCAAGAGAGAGCATCCTAAGCCACTTGGCCATTTCGGGCACCTCTTTGTCATACCCTGATAAACGTTCTGTTGCAGTTGCTATCAGATACTCGTTTGTATCGGGCTCGGCAACGCACATACGGATACTTGTAGGGAATCCCTGAACATACAGACGACGTTCGATAAGTTTTTCAAAACCACGGTGAAGATATCCAACATGAGTTTTGGCTTTTCTTACGGTATTACCCTCAACCCACAGCTCCATGGCCATGTTACCGGTAACACCCGGGTGGTTAGGGCCAAGCCATATCTTCTGATATTTTTGTGACGACAAATCCAGTTCATCACCAATCTTAGCGGTGGATGAAGGCAGTTTGCTCTTATCAGGTTCGAATCCCAGAAACTTATTTATCATTGTCTTTTCTTTTTGCTGTTACGGGTTGATTTGGATACAACTTCTCTCTCATGTATGTTGCAGGATCGTAAGTCTCACGTCCCGGACGAGGGAAATATGTATTTTCCGAATACTCTTTTGTGTTGAACTCACGGCGCATGTGCGGTATATCGTCCCATCCTTCAAGAACAAAATTCTCCTCTACTCTCGGGCTGCCGGGAAAGTCTATCCCGAATGCCTCGTGCAACTCACGCTGATAAGTCCATATCTGCTTCCACAGGTGGTGTGCAGACTCCATCACTGCATTATCGCGGTCAATGTATGTCTTGATGCCTACATCAACTTTTTTCTCAGGATTGTGAAGCAGGTACAACAACTGATACTTTCCATCCTCCATCCAGTCAACACAACTCATCATCACAAAATGGGAGAAGCCTTCGTAATCCCTGAGGTAGGTAACCGCATCAATTGCGACATCTTTTGCAACAGTAAGAAACGCCAGACGGTCACGCTCCACGGTAACATCTTTGGCATCATACTTTTGCTTTATTTTGTCTAATATTTCGTTCATTGGTCTTTATTTTACCGGCCCCCTCTAAATCTCCCCCCGAGGGGGAGACTTTTTTAAGGGACATATTTTAAGACATTCTTTTTTTTCTTCTTTTATCATCCCCCCTTTGGGGGGAATGAGGGGGGCTGGTATTACCAGTTATAATCCGGCATGTTCCAGTCCTTAACTATCTTCTTCTGGTTTGCTTTGTACCAGTCAAAGTTTCTTGCATACTCATTGGCTTTCTCTGCCTTGCCTGCCTTTATCAGCTCTTTTAGCTTACCAAAACCTGCGAGCAGGGCTTCCGGCCGGGGCATACATCCTGCAATATAAACATCAACAGGGATGTAGTGATCGAGACGGTTGATAGTGCTGTAGCTGTCGTAGTACATACCTCCGTTGATTGTACATGAACCAAGTGCAAGCACATATTTCGGCGACGGCATCTGCTCATAAGTACGGATAACCCTTTTCAGTGTTTTTACCGAAAGATATCCCGAGATGATAAATGCGTTTGACTGACGTGGTGTAGGGCGCATCTGAACACCAAAACGAAACATATCGAAACGTGGTGTTACAAGAGGCGGAATCTCAATACTTCCGCAGCCTGTACCGAAACCAAGTACCCAGATGCTCTCTGCACGGGCCCAGTTGAGGAATTTCTCAACAATACCGTTGCGGGGCTTCTCCTCTGTAGGACGGGCACCGCTGAAATAATCGTAAATGGGATTTACTTTTATAATAGAGCCGTCAGGGGCAACTACTTCTCTCTCTTCATCTTCAGGGCGAACAAACTTCTTTCCGGCTGCCTTGGCATTTGCCTCCGAGCGCGCCAGCATTTCACTCACCTTAGGATTCATATCTTTTTCTTCAGACATCGTATATCTTTTTAGAAACTAAAAACTATGATTGCTAATAACCCGAGTACCAGAGGAACTTTGAAGAACCAGGTAACCGACTGCTCGATCTTGAAACGCGGGAATACCATGCCCACGAAAACCGACCAGAAATATATCAGGAACGTTTTCACAATAAATTCAGCCCAGTTGGTAGCCCCTCCGAATGCAAGGTTCATGAAAAGAACTGCTTCCATCACGTGAAGGATACTTCCTGCACTCTGCATGAAACCAAGGTATGTTCCTTCGTATTCGGTTGCAGGGCCGATAAGTATCTCGTTGGGAGCCTTAACAAGGTTGAAAGGTGAATGTCCCATTGCTCCAAGCATTGACAGGATTATGGCTGCTCCGGCAAACGGGTTGGTAAAAATAACCCAGTTTTGGAAGCCTCCTTGCTGTGCCTCAACAATCTTGTACAAAGAGAAAGTATCGTACTGAATTGCTATTGAAAGAATAGCCAGCGTAAGGGGTAATTCAACAGCTGCGTGCTGTGCCAGTCCCCTTGCAATACCCATTGCCGAGTACGGATGGCCGCCTTCACCTGCACCAAGTGCCATACCAAGCATTCCAAATACCTGGAAGTAAAGTATCAGTACCAGATCGCCCTGGAATGAGAAATTACTCCACATTCCGTTGGGATCACCTGTGTAGATCAACGGCATAAAAAACAACAGGCCGATTCCGCCGGTAAGACGGAAAACTGGTCCCAGGTAATACATCACACCATGAGTGATGGTAGTCCTCACACCCATGCTCTTAAAAAAGTTTATCCATGGCTGGTAAAACGGGATACCGTATCTTCCCGACACACGGGCACCGATCTTACGAAAAGTAGCCCCCATGAGAAATCCCCAGTTCCAGACTATGAAAAGACCGAGGAGTGTATATCCTAATTTTGCAATAGTCATTTATATTATCCTCCTATTATTACGAAATAAGTTACTACTATAAACAATACAATATGAATTACATAAGACTGTCCGTTACCACTGTAGATACGGCGTGTCATGTCGGCTGTGTCGTGCAGGAAGTCAGTTACTTTATTCCACCATGTTTCCACAAGAGGAATAGTAGCTATCCACATTGCCTTGTACAGACCTTCGAAAAGGTTGTAAGCAACGTGAGTAGTTTCCGGACGTTCCGGACGCTCACCTGAATATGTTATGTCAAATTGTTTTACTTTATGAGCTTTACGGGTAGAGATAAGCAACAGTGCCAGCACAATAACAAAAGCAGCTGCTATGGTTATCATGACTGCTGTACCTGCCCAGTGACCGTACTTTGTGAAAGCAGTTCCACCGTCCCAGACAAGTTGCCCGTCAGGGAAGTATTGTCCTATCATTCCGCCAAGCGGTTTAAGTATCCACTGCGGTTCTGCAGACAGTATGAAGATTCCAATTAACAATACATAAATTGGTATCAGGAACCATATTGATATCTCTTTTACATTTCTGTGATTGTCCTTAAGTTGGCCGAGGAATATTGTATGGATAAGTCTCCAAAGGTACATGAAGGCAATACCCCCGGCAAAGAACATCATAGCTCCCTGCAGGTACCATCCTTTTTCCAGGATAGCATTGTAGAACAACCATTTTCCAGCAAATCCTGATAATGGAGGAACACCTGAAAGTGCAATAATACCAATCAGCACCGCAAAGAAAGCAAAAGGCATTCTCTTAATAAGTCCTCCCATCTCGTACATGTTGTGAGTTTTTACACGAAGAACAACAGCACCGATAGTAAGGAAGAGAACGGCTTTATAAAGGAAGTGATTTATCACATACCAGAAACCGCCAAGCCATCCAAGGTGTGTCATCATGGCCATTCCCAGAACAATATATCCTAACTGACCTATTGAAGAGTATGCAAGCAGGCGCTTGGCATCTTCCTGGAAAACTGCCATCAGGTTACCTGACAATGCAGTGATAGCACCAAGCCATCCAAGTGCATAAGCAAGTCCTGAATATTCAGTGTGAGCACCGCCCATTCCTATAAGTGTAAGTACAACTCCGAAAACACCGGCTTTCAGCAAAATAGCAGACACCATCGGTGAAACATCACTCTCAGCCTCTCCGTGAGCTCCCGGGAGCCAGATGTGCAACCCGAGTGCTGCTGTCTTGGTAAGGAAACCTACGATAAGCAATCCGTATGCCCAGATTGGCAGATATGCGATATTGTTGATGATATCCATGCTGTATGTTCCCTGACCGGCATGAGCAAGTCCCAGGCCAAGCAACAATGCATAAGCACCGCCTACAGAGAAAAGCATGTAACTCAATCCGTGAGGCATTGAACGCTTACCGCGGATAATCAGGAAGTAGGACCCTGCCGTCATTATCTCCCATCCGAAGAAGAACTGTAAAGTAGTCTGTGCTTCGATGATGGCAGTAAGACCGGCATACATCAGAAGCGCTACGGGATAAAATCCGCGGCGGGCACCGTTGTAGGCATAACCGGCGATCAAAGTAAGGATACCTCCTACCATGAATATCACTTCGAAAACTAATCTCAAAGTATCCAGGTTAGGATAGATAGTATAGAAATAAACTGCCATACCAATAATGGCAATTGTGTTTTTGACATAAACGGGGAGGAAATCAATGATGAAAATAGCTGCCACAAAGAACAATGGGATCCAGTTAATGGCTGCACCTGCCTCTGTGTGCTGTGCAGTGAAATAACCAACCACATAAAGTGCAATGGCAACCAGTCCTACAGGAACTATCTTGTTCCACTCAATTTTGAAGCCTTCGATATTCTCATTCTCTGCTTTTATGGCATATCCGAACCAACGGAACAGGTAAACAGCTTCGATGAGCGAACCAAAAAGAATTGCAATAACCCAGGCGATGTTACCTGTGTTGACAAGCTCCATCACAAGTTCCCATTTGGCAAAGAATGACGGGAACGGAGGGAAACCTATCAAAGCAAAGATGAATGTTCCCATCAGGAACAGGAAATATTTTTTCTTACGGATAACAGCCCATCCTTCAAGGCTGTCCTGCTTAACGATACCTGCCAGCCAGAAAAGGCCTGCCTTGGCAAAGTAGTGTGAAAACAGAATTCCGAATGCTACATAAGGTGTGTTATCTCCAAGAATATCTTTAAATCCCAGAATGATCATCAACAATCCTACCTGGCCTATAGAAGAGTAACCGAGAAGCCGCTGCGGGATCCTTTGTTTAAGGGCAACCACATTACTTCCCACAAACGAGATCGCACCTATCAGGGCTATCCAGTAATTCCACGAAGGACCGGCCATTACAAGAAGTTTGTAAAGAACAAAGTACATTGCCGTTGCAGTCGCAGCCGACAGCATCGCGCCGATACCGGCATTGGCACCTTCGTAAACATCCAGTCCCCAGCCGTTGGCAGGGAATACTTTCATCTCCAGAATTATGGAAACCATGATCAACAACAGAGCAACGCTGCCACCTTTCAATGCTCCTATGTTTGCTGCGCTAAGCCCGTCAATGTTAAGGGTACCTCTGAAGTAGTATGCGAAGATGATACCGAGCAGTAAAATACCGCTTATAATACCTGTTGCAAGCATATACTTGAAACCTGCCTGAATGGCCTTTCCCGTTTCGGTAAGGATAACAAGGCCTGCAGTTGCAATGCTGACTATCTCGAGGAATACGAACAGGTT
>JALVJU010000078.1 GCA_027034005.1 Marinilabiliaceae bacterium | reverse complement strand
GGTTTCGACATCTTGAACTGCTGTTTTATTTGCTCATACATCATGTCGTAAGTGGCCTCCGAGCCGTTTATCTGTAAAAATTTTTCAATGTCCCTGTCGAAATTGTCGGATTGGGCGTTTGCCATAAAGCCGCACAGGAGCAGCAGTGTTTTAGTGAAAAGGTTTCGGATTGTTTTCATAAATTTGTTGTTTTTAAATGCGAATTGTTTTTTTATATTATCAGTTACTCGATTCCTCAGTTCCTCAAAAACAAAGACCATGTGCATTGCTGCTATCTTGTTCCTCCTCACAAATTTATGTTAGTACTGTGCAAAAAGTCTGCACTGAATAAAAATTAACAAAATTTAACCTTTATTGTTTTTTGTCGAAGAAAAATGTATTGCGTATCCGGCAAAATGAAATATTGTGTCCTTGCTCTTTTAATATTTCAAGATAGTTGAAAAAGGTACGTCGTGAGCAATTAAGTTTTTTGGCACACTCCAGGGCAGTGCCTGTACACTCTTTTTCAATCAACTCAGTGAGTAAATCCAATTTTTTAATAAATTCGTTATAACTCATGGTAATTTGTTTTGAATTTCGGGGTGTCAGCCGGGAAGTAACTCCCGGCTTTAATTCCAGTCAATCGGTTTTAGCCTGTCATTAATGGAAAGCCCTGATACAATTTCGGTTTTTATCCCGTCGGACAGGCCGGTTTTGACCAGTTTTTTTATATTGTTGTTGTTTTGGCTTATTGTGACTACAAAGATCGAATCGTTTTCGTAGTGAAGGTATTTCTCTTCAACACAAAGCACGCTGTCGGTTTTTGCGGTAACAAACCCGGCAACCACTGTAAGGCCGGCTTTTGCATCAAGGGAGTCGAAAGGGAAGTTGACAGATGCCTCGATATTAAACATTGCTGTTTGCTGCCCCTTGTCGGCCTGAGGTGCAACAAGGGTAATAATTCCATTGCACTTAAGGTTGTTGTATGCGCTTATTGTTAGAGTAACAGGCATACCATGTTTGATATTGGTTACTTCGTATTCGCTTACCTTTCCTTTAAATACCAGTCTTTTCATATTGGCAACTACAGCAATGGTAGTGCCATCGTTGTTGGTATTTCGTTTTGTTATCGATTGACCTGTTTTTACAGGCAGTTCGGTAATAATGCCTTTCGTTGTTGACACAATTATATTATTGCCTTTTTGGTCTTTGTCGAGGTATCCTTTAAGCAACAGCCGCAATTTTTTTTGAGCCGCAAGCATCTCCAGCTTTTTAATTTCAAGAGTGAACCTTGCCTGTTCCATTTCCGATTCCGACATGCCGCCTTTGGCTTCCACTTTAACTTTACGGTCGTAAATGCTCTTTTCCATAGAGTATTGAATCGTTGTTGTTTTCAGCCGCTTTCGTGCATTTTCCAGCTCTTCGGGCTCGGGGGCAGGCTTAAGGCGTACAATTGGGGTGCCTTCTTCAACAGTGTCGCCTATGTTGACGAACAATTTTTCAATAATTCCCGAAACGCTTGATTTTAGCTCAACCTCTTTTGCAGGCAGAAGCTTACCGGCTATTTTGCTTTTTACCTCGACAACATCAATAGCCGGTTTGCCAAGTAGTAGCTCCGGTATTTTATTGTTGTTTCTGTTATGCCGCCATATTATAAGCGCAATTACAGTGAACAGAAGTGACACGATAATAATGTTTATAAAGTTCTTTTTCATTTTGTCTGCAAATTATCTTCCTGCGTTGCGCGCATGAGTTAATACAATTTATTTTATTCTTAATTATTCAACTCCTCATTTTCTTCCTCCCCTTTGGGGAAGGGCTTTCATATATCTGACCTTATTGCCTCAATGGGGTCAATCTCTGTTGCACGTTTTGCCGGTATCAGGCCCGCTATCATACCTGATATAATGAGAATGAAAAGAGCACCGGCAATAGTAGCCCAATTGATGCTTACATCTTTAATCAAAAAGTCCTTGCCTGCAAATTGGCGTATGCCGTAACCAATAGCAGATAAAGCCCCTGCACCAAGTATAATGCCTGTAATGCCTGCCATAAGTGTGACTACAGCCGATTCGAACAGTATCATCCAAAGTATATGTTTTCGTTTGGCGCCAACGGCTTTCCGTATGCCTATTTCGCGGGTACGCTCATGCACGACCACAAACATTATGTTGCTTACCCCGACCATTCCGCTCAGCAAAAGGCATATGCCGATAAACCAGAAAAAGATGTTCAGGCCTGTAAAGAGCTTCCCAAATGATTTAACCTGTTGGTTGAAATTGAATATGTAAAGGGCATCGGGATCATCGGGGTCGAAATCCAACAGCCTTCCAAGATAGTTTTTAATGTGTGATTCCGCTTTTTTGGTATTGCAGCTTTTCACTGCTGTAACCCCGAGCACACTAAATTCATCTTTTACCCCGAGAGATGAAATGGCCGAGCTGAATGGAACAAAGATCATGTTTTGGGCATTTTGACTAAAGATAGACCCCCCTTCCAAGATACCTGTTATTGTAAAAAAAATATTTCCGACCTGAATCTCTTTACCCATTGCCGGCTTATTGCCGAACAACTGCTTTTTAATGCGTTTTCCAATCACTGCTATTTTGCTCTTTTGTTTACTGTCGGCACTATTGAACAGCCTTCCGGTTTCACTGTTAAGTATTTTTATGTGGAAATAGTCGGGCGATACGCACACAATGGGGACATCAATATTTTTTGATTCATAAACGACCCTTTGTTTAATCCTGAGCTCAGGGCTTATAAATTCTATAATGTTACCAAAGTTTGTTTTTAGTTTGTCAATGGTCTCACGATTAAACAGGACCTTTTTGGTGTACTTGTTATTTCCCTTTTCGGCGACCGATTGTCCCCCGTAAAACCAGATGCTTTTTTGTGCGAACCCGTTTAGCAGTTGTAAAACTCCTTTTTCCAGTCCGCTGCTTGCACCAAGAAGTAATACGAGGATAAAGATACCCCATGCAACTCCGAACCCGGTAAGGAATGTACGCAATTTCCGGTTTGCGATCGAGCTTAATATGTCAACAAACAGGTTCTTAAACATTGCAATCGTATAGTTTAAGGTTGTTTGTCAACAGGTTGTAAGAAAAAGATATGTATGTAGATGTAGATATATTGGTGACCTGAACATGAAAAATTGACCGGACTAACTTTTCGCCTTCCTGTTTCTCTCTCTCTCATTCTCTCTCTCTCTGTAAATATTGGGATGTAGAATGTAAAAGAAATGTCTTTGTCATAATAATTGTCAGGTTTGTTATAACGTTTGTTCAAACATAGCAATCATTTTGAAGGAAAACAAAATATTAAAGAAAAAAAACATTAAGTGTGGTCTGTATATATTTGCAGGATAAATAAAATATAACGACGGGGCTAAATCCGTTGTTTTTTAATACTTTTGCGGATTGAATGATTTAACGGCCAGCGAATGATAGACAGGACGGTTTTTGAGAACAAGAAGGTTGCCTTTTTTACTTTGGGGTGCAAGCTGAATTTCAGCGAAACATCGGGCATCGCCCGCCAGATGCTGAATGCAGGTTTTCAGCGTGTGAACTTTAACGACAAGGCCGATGTGTATGTTATCAACACCTGTTCTGTTACCGAGATAGCCGATAAGAAATGCAGGCAGGCCATAAAACGGGCCGTAAAAAAGAACCCTGACGCTTTTGTGATCGTTACCGGCTGTTTTGCCCAGCTCAAGCCCGGGGATATCTCAGAGATTGACGGAGTGGACCTGATACTGGGCTCGAACGAGAAGATGGACGTACTTGAGTATCTCGACGGTATCGGTAAGAAAAACAAACCGGAGATAATTGCCGGGGATATCCTTAAAACAAAAGAGTTTAAGCCGACATATTCCTCGGGAGATCGTACACGGTGTTTCCTTAAGATACAGGACGGGTGCGATTACTTTTGTTCCTACTGTACCATACCGTTTGCGAGAGGACTGAGTCGCAGCGGGACAATTGAGGATACTGTTGGGCAGGCAAAAGAGGCAATAAAAACAGGAGCGAAAGAGATAATACTTACAGGTGTGAATATCGGTGATTTCGGTAAAGCTAATGGGGAGGATTTCCTTGGCTTGATAAAAGAGCTTGACAAGCTTGACGGCGTGGAGCGCTACCGTATCTCCTCCATTGAACCCAACTTGCTTACGAATGAGATCATCGATTTTGTAGCTGTGTCAGATAAGTTCATGCCGCATTTTCATATCCCTTTGCAATCCGGTTCGGATGATATACTGAAACTGATGAAGCGAAAGTACGGCACGGCCTTGTTTGCAAGCCGTATCGATTACATCAGGAAGAAGATTCCCTATGCTTTTATCGGCGTTGATGTGATAACGGGGGTGAGGGGAGAAACAGAGGCATTGTACCGTGAAACGTTGGATTTCATTAAAAATATTGATTACTCCCAACTGCATGTTTTCACATATTCAGAAAGGCCCGATACCCAGGCGCTGAAGATCAGGGAAGTTGTTCCCATGGAGGAGAGAAAAGAGAGGAGCAGGGAACTGCACGAGGTGTCGGAGAAAAAGACGAGAGAGTTTTACAAAAAGTTCCTGGGAACTGAAGCTAAGGTGCTTTTTGAGAAAGCCGAACAGGACGGTGAGATGTTCGGGTTCACAGAGAATTACATACGGGTGGCAGTTCCGTATGATGAAAACCTTGTAAATAAGATCAAAGATGTTAGGTTGCAGTTCCTGTCGTTTGACGGAGAGTATGTTGCCGGAAAAATAATTTAGTAAGATGGATTTAGAGAAGATTTGTAAAAAAGTAGTTGAGATAGCTGTAGAAACAGGGCGTTTTGTAAAAGAGACCCGTGAACAGGGAGGCCTGTCGGTCGAGGTTAAGGGCAAGAACGATTTTGTGACCAAAGTTGATAAAATGTCGCAGGACAGGATAGTAAAAGGCCTGGAAGGCCTTGTGCCGGGTGCCGGTTTTATCCTTGAGGAGGAGGATGCCCTGCACGAGAGAAAAAAAGAGTTTAACTGGATAGTTGATCCCATTGACGGCACTACCAATTTTATCCATGGTGTTGCTCCTCATGCCGTAAGTATTGCCCTGGCACAAAATGGTGAGCCGGTGCTTGGTGTGGTTTACGAGATAGCGATGGATGAGGTGTTCTATGCATGGAAAGGTGGCGGCACCCGGTTGAATGGTAAAAGGGTTTATGTTTCAGAAACTCCCAAGGTAGCCGACAGCCTTGTCGCAACGGGTTTCCCGTACAATGATTTTTCATACCTTGATCCGTTCATGAAGAGTATGGATTACTTTATGAAGAATTCTCACGGCATCCGCAGGCTGGGCTCGGCTGCAACAGACCTTGCATATGTGTCGTGCGGAAGGTATGATTCGTTTTATGAGTATGGCCTTCATGCGTGGGATGTGGCAGCAGGTGTGGTTCTCATAAGAGAAGCAGGTGGAAAGGTTTCCGACTTTAATGGTGAAAATGACTTCTTGTTCGGGGGAAATATTGTTGCAGCAAACGGCAAACTGTTCGATGAGATGTTTGACATCATCAACAGGATAATGGTTAAGAAAGAGTTTTAACAGTTTTTATTGCTTTGGAACATGCAGAATTTTAAATACAATTTGCTTTACTACAGTCTTGGGCTGTTAAGCTTGCTGCCGTGGCGGATACTTTATTTCTTTTCAGGTATCTTTTATGTGATTGTAAGGATATCCGGCTACCGGGCTGATGTGATCCTGGAAAACCTGAGGTATTCATTTCCTGAGAAAAGTGAAAGAGAACTTAAGGTTATCAGGCGAAAGTTTTATCATCATTTTTGTGATCTGTTTGTGGAAGTAATTAAGCTGCAGACGATGCCTGAAAAGGTTTTCAGAAAACGGATGATATTTGAAAATGTTGAATACACTGAAAAAGTATTTGAAGAGGGAAGGAGCATCCTTGTGGCATTGGGGCATTATGGAAACTGGGAGTGGATAGGTGCCGGGAATTATGTGATGAAACATCTCGGGGGTG
>JALVJU010000077.1 GCA_027034005.1 Marinilabiliaceae bacterium | reverse complement strand
CTGTCGTTTGCACAGGATAAGTACCGTATCAACGGGAAGGTTCTTGTGGAAAATTATGATTTTAAGGGCGTTAAAGTGCATTTGGCAACAAATGGCAGATCGAACTTACTTAACCTTTCAGAGGTAGGGATATTCACAACAGATCTGGACTGGAACAAGGTGTATCGGTTCAGTTTTTCAAAACCGGGATATGTTTCGAAAATAGTTGAATTCTCTACCGTTATTCCCGACGACAGGTCGCATGACATAGAACCGTTTTATATGACTGTACGACTTTTTCCAATGTTTGAAGGTGTTGACACCATATTCTTCAAAAGGCCGGTGGCAAAGGTTTACTACGATGAGAAGGAAAATGATTTTACCGACGACAGGGATTATGCCATGAAAGTTGTTTACCGGATAAAACAGATGAGGGAAAAGTCGGAACGAAAGGCCAAAACTTTAAAAAAGAAACAGGTTCCATTGATTACTGATGATTCGAAGAGTGCCGCGAGAACCCCAGTGCAAGCTTTGGATGAAAAGAAGGAGAAATCGGTGGAAATTACTGATAAGGCTAAATCGATTGTAGATACTGGAACTGAAGATACTGTTAAAGGTCATGTCTATGACTTGCCTGCACTGAAAAATACCTACCCCCCGGGAAAAACCGTTGAAAAGTTTTATGTGGGCGATAAAGAGATCACAAGGGTCATAATCCGGGATGAAAGCAAACAGGATGTGTTTTATCGTGTAAAGCATGCATGGGGCGGAGTCTATTACTTTATCGATGAGTCGCCGCTTGGAATTTTTGCCGTTACCGAAAATTCTTTTGAGCGTTATACAGGCCTGTCTGTCAGTAACCGCGAAAGGGCAGATATAAAATCTTCCAATTAACCTGCCTTTTATAGAATTTCGCTCAAACTTTTCCATGTCACCGTGCATAATTTTATTTAAAAGATTGTAGTTTTAGGAACATTTTTGCCCTGAGAATAAGTGTTCTTGCTAATGGGCAATGAATATATGGATTAAGATATAAGATATAAGTGCAATCTTTGGGAAGATTTTTACCTTTTAATTAAATCCTAAATTTTAAAAAGGGTTAATTAGCTTTATGCGGGCAGGCCTGACAAAACAGCGGGCTCGCGCGGGGGTGAATTGAAAATTACATAGAAATAAGTCGAAGGCGCTTGTCGTCAAAATGCGATAGCATTTTATACTTAGACATTATTTCTTGTAATTTTCAAGAGCGGGGTGAAGCTTTGTTTTGTCTTGATTCTTTGGTTCTTTCTCATCAAGGAGAAAGAACGGGAATGGTGAAAAGAGATACTTAACTTCAAATTTTGGACTTGATTTCTATTTTATATGGCAAAAATTAAAATTATAACTATAACTATAACTATAACTTCAAATAGATTATATATAAATCTGAATAATAAATTGATATGTCAGGCATAAGAGGTTTTGCAAGTGATAACAATTCAGGGGTTCATCCCGAAATTTTAAAAGCAATGTCGGAAGTTAACACAGGCCATGTAGTAGGTTACGGGGATGACAGATATACGGCCGAAGCGATAGAGAAATTCCGGGAAGTGTTTGGTAAGGATGTTTCCGTTTTGTTCGTTTACAATGGTACGGGAGCCAATGTAACTTCCATCCAGGCCCTTACGCGGCCTTTTAACGCCGTGATCTGTACCGATCTTGCGCACATTTACGTGGATGAGTGCGGTGCCCCGGAGAAACTATCAGGATGTAAACTGCTTCCAGTTCATGTGCCGGATGCAAAACTGACGATAGATAACATTAAGCAGCATATGCACGGTTTCGGGTTTGAGCATCACTCACAGCCTAAAATAGTATCTATCACCCAGGTTACCGAAGTTGGGACGGTCTACACTATAGATGAGATAAAGGAGATTGCAGATTATGTTCACAGCCATGGCATGTACCTTCACATGGACGGCGCACGCATTTCGAACGCTGCTGTTGCACTTG
>JALVJU010000076.1 GCA_027034005.1 Marinilabiliaceae bacterium | reverse complement strand
GGATAAAAGCCAAGCGAGCTGAACACGTACCATGCCGACATCTGCCCGCAGTCGTCGTTACCGCACAGGCCGTCAGGTGCGTTTGTGTAAAGAGAATCAACTATCTGACTGACCCTCAACTGAGCTTTCCTCTCTTTACCGATAAGATCGTAAAGGTAAGCCACATGATGAACGGGCTCGTTGCCGTGCGCATACTGCCCGATAAGCCCCACGATATCCTCGGTCCAGCGGCCAAGAATCACTGACGGCTGATCAAAAAGAGAGTCTATCATCTGCTCAAAACCTTTTTTGCCCCCCATCAGCTTTATCAACTCCCGATTGTCATGCGGAATGAAGAAAGAGTACTGCCAGGCATTGGCTTCCACATAGTTAGGATTGCCATATTCGCCAAACCTTGGGTCGAACGGCTCGTACCATGTGCCGTCACTGTTCTTCCCGCGGAACAGCCTGTAATGAGGATCAAAAAGGTTTCTGTAGTACTGCGACCTTTTCATGTACTCGTTGTAAACATCATCCTTTCGTGCCTTAGCGGCCTGTGCTATGCACCAGTCATCGTAACTGAACTCAAGGGTTTCCGACACGGTGCCCCACTGATCCTTATCAGCAGGGACATAGTGATATTTAAGGTAAAGCCCCAGCCCTTTCCTGTCGTGGTTCGAGATATCTATCATAGCTTTCAGTGCAAGTTCCTTGTCAAAATCACCTATACCTTTAAGTATCGCATCGGCGATAACAGGCACGGCATGATAACCTATCATCGAGCCGCCTTCGTTCCCCATTATCTCCCAATACGGAAGCAATCCTGTCTGCTTGTATTTTGCCAGCATCGACTTAACAATGTCGTTGTAAAGCTCAGGTTTCATGATGAGTAGCCACGGCTGCAAGGCACGAAAGGTGTCCCACAGCGAAAGCACAGTGTACTGAACATAACCTTCGGCTTTCTCCACATTGTTGTTGTACCCCTTGTATTCACCCAATACATCCGAAAAACGGTATGGTGCAAGGTAAGAGTGATAAAGAGCAGTGTAAAAGATAGTCTTTCTGTTGTCATCTTTTGATGTCACTTTCACTTTAGAAAGCTCATCATTCCACTTTTTATACGTATCGGCCTTCACCCTGTCGAAATCAAAACCATATCTTTCCGCTGTTTTCAGGTCCGCAAAAGCTCCTTCGGTACTGCCTGAAGAGATACCGACTTTCATCAACACTTGCCTGGTGGTTTTCCCGTTAAAAGTGAAAACAGCTTTTACCCCCTGTCCCTCTGCACTTTGATTGCAGTCACTCTTTTCAGCATTGAATATCCTGAAACTTTCCGGGGCATCCCTGAATTCCAGGGCAAAGAAAACACACTTAGGCCCTCCCCATCCATTGGTAAAACGATAACCCGCAAAGCTCTTTTCTCCTGTCCGCTCAATAAATGTCTTTACCGGCTTGCCCCTGTTGACAGAAAAACCAAGATCAAGGATCAAGTTATGCTTCTCTGCCCGTTTGTTAAAAGTATATCTGTGAAAACCCGTGAACTCTGTAACGGTAAACTCCGCATCGATATCGTCATCGGTCAGGTTCACGTAGTAATATCCGGGGTATGCATCCTCCCTTTTATGGGAAAACCGTGAAAGGTATTCCAGTAAAACATTGCGTTTAAAAGTAACGTCCTTATCATCGGTATCGTAAAACTCTTTCAGGTCGATGTGATGTTCCCTGATGAACCTGTTAACAAATGTATCCGGTTGTGTGAAATACTCCTCCTTTATGGGTTTTGTGGTTGGCATAAAAGATATGTCGGCAAGGTCGCCTGCTCCCGTTCCACTCAGATGAGTGTGGCTGAAGCCCGCGATTATACTGTCGTTGTACGAATACCCCGAGCAGTACAAAGGCCCGCTTTTACCATTGTCGGGACTGAGCTGCACCATGCCGAACGGGTAAGCAGCCCCCGGAAAAGTATTACCATGCCCTGTCTCCTTACTTCCTCC
>JALVJU010000075.1 GCA_027034005.1 Marinilabiliaceae bacterium | reverse complement strand
GTTCTTGTTAATCTTGATCCTACCATAGGAAGCGAGATAAAGAAAACAAGGCCTTGTGTTATCATCTCTCCTGATGAAATGAATAAATATCTTCGTACTGTGATAGTAGCTCCTATGACAACCACATCCAGGAAGTATCCTACCCGAATTGCAGTAAAGCATGATAAAACAAAAGGATGGATAGTTGTGGATCAGATCCGGACTGTTGATAAACAGCGAATTGTTAAGGTGTTGGGTAAATTATCAAGTTACGAGGTAAAAGAGTTGAAGTCTGTCATCAGGGAAACTTTTGTAGATTAATTTTTATCAATGTACCAATTAGAAGGCCTTTTATATTCCGATAACAGTAAAGTCTCCATTAAGATTGAAGATAGTGTCATCAGTAAGGTAGAAACTGTTGATAAATTTAATGATGCTTCATCGTCAAAAAGGTACATTGCTCCGGCGCTGGTCGACAACCAGGTGAACGGTTATGTCGGTATCGAGTTCTCGAAGCCGGACTTGTCTACTGAGGATATGCTCAAGATTGTCAGGAAACACCGTGAAAATGGTGTTATGACCTTTATGCCCACTGTCATAACAGCTTCTTTTGAGTCGTTGAAAAGATCCTTTACAAATCTTGCTAAAACACTTGACGATACTGAGGTTGCATACTCAGTTCCCGGCTTTCATCTCGAAGGGCCGTACATTTCACCGGAGGAGGGTTACAGGGGTGCTCACAGCTTAAAGGATATTAGAAAACCGGACTGGGAAGAATTCCTGAAGTTGAACGAGGCAGCTGGCGGAAAGATCATGCAGGTTACGCTTGCACCGGAAGTGGAAGGCGCTGTCGATTTCATTAAAAAATGTGTTGCCAACGGGATAGTTGTTTCTTTGGGGCATCACAACGGAAGCGCTGAAGATATTGAACGTGCCGTGGATGCCGGTGCCAAAACAGTTACCCACCTTGGGAACGGATTGGCAAATAACATAAACCGTTTTGAAAACCCTCTCTGGATGCAGCTTGCAGACGACCGCCTTATGTGCAGTTGCATTCTCGATGGTTTCCACCTTCGTCCGGAAATGGCAAAGGTATTTTACCGGGCAAAAACACCAAACCGTATGATCCTCACATCCGACATGACAATGCTGGCAGGCCTGCCTCCCGGTGATTATGTGTGGGACGGTAAAGAGGTGGAACTTACAGAAGAGGGGGTAATAATGTTGAAAGGCACCAAATACTTTGCCGGTGCATCACTTCCTTTGCGGACAGGAGTGGAAAATATGATGAGGTTTACCGGTTGCGTACTTAAAGAAGCTATCGATATGGCAAGCATCAATCCTGCCAAACTGTACGGTTTTGATGACAGGGGAGAGATAGCCGCAGGGAAACGGGCCGACCTTATCGTTTTTGAACTGGAAGAGGGGAAGATGAGGATCGTTGAGACAATTTTGGGAAACATCTCTCGTTAAGACGCAATTAAGGAAGAACAGTTTACTGATTTAAGTTAACCACGGATTGCTCTGATTTCACGGATTTCAAGAATGCTTAAATCTTTATGTTTCTATCGGCGTTTCTTAGTAAAGGCACCGACAGTAAGCTGATTTTTATCATCTTGTTTTCGCAGTAACAAAGTTATTTTTTATCCCCCCTGTAAAACCTTATCCGCAAGTTATTTATTTTTTTAATCAAATCACTTGCGGATTAAGGTAAACCCTGTCTGACTGCGAAGCCAGGCAGGCCCCGCCTGACCGCAACAGTTCTACCTGGCTACGCAGTTAGACAGGCGGGCAGGCCGATTTAGAAAATCACGGATTACAGTGAGTGCAACGAAACTGTAACCGATTGATTTTCTTACATCGATCCGCAATAAAAATATTTTATTGCGGATTTTGGGTTAAATATTGTTAATAGAAAAAAGAAACAGATGAAAAAGATTGCCATTTCATTATTGTCAATTGCATTGATATGGGGATGTGCCCAAAAACCTGCT
>JALVJU010000074.1 GCA_027034005.1 Marinilabiliaceae bacterium | reverse complement strand
TTAAAAAAGGATCGCAGGGTAGTCTTACTGAGCAACACCAACAGTATCCACCGTAGTCATTTCGATGGCATGGCAGCTGGTTACAGCAGCTTTTCCGAATTGTTCGACGATGTTTACTATTCATTCTTGCTGCATGATCACAAACCCAATGTTTCGGTTTTCAGGAAAGTCATAGAGGCAAAAGGGCTGAAGCCCTCAAAGACACTGTTTCTGGACGACGCACAAAAAAACATTATGGCGGCCCGTGAAACCGGGATGCACACAATGTTGATCACACCTGAAAATCAGATGGAAGATATTTTCAGGATATAAGGTTAATTATCTTTTTATCAGGAGCCAGACAGTTTCATTGTTGGGTTCGTTCTTGGCGCTTCTCAATGCCTCGAAAGCCTTGTCCCTGTCGGCAAAGCCCTTGTACGATACTTTGTAGAAATCGGTATTGGGCCCTGTTTTGCGTACAATGACCTCAGACTCGTATCCTTGTGCTTCAAGCTCCTGTTGGAATTTCTGTGCATTTTCCATCGACTGGAAACTTCCAGCGATAAGAAAATATTTCTGAGCGGCTTTGGCAGCTTCTGCTTCCGCCCTGGCAGCTTCTTCAAGTGCCTTTTGCTGTTCGGCTACTCTTTTTAGCGAATCGGATATCCTGGTGCTGTCAACAACAGGCTGATGAACAACAGTCTTCTTCACCGGTTTCTTTTCCGGTGCTTTCTTTCCTTTACAGGCATTAAACGATAAGATTAATGAACCTGCAATTAAAAAAACGTATAACTTTCTCATGAATCAGGTATTTCAATGTTTGCAACAAATATTACTGCTGTTTTTGTAAAATTAGTGATTATGATGTGACTGGCAAACTTTTCCCTCTGAAATTAACTACAAAAGTTAACAAATCTTAAAAGAATGGCATAATAAAGTAATGAAAACTCATTCTCTAACAGGTATTACCTAATGTCGGAGATGAACAATAAACTAACGGCGAGGAACTATTTTTCAACAACGAACTTATATCCCACACCCTTGACAGTCTGAATATGGTCCTGCCCTATTTTCTCCCTTAATTTTCTGATATGAACATCAATGGTGCGGTCACCAACAACTATATCGTTGCCCCAGACGTTATCGTAGATATCCTCCCGGGTGAACACCTTTCCCGGTTTTGATATGAGATAAAAAAGCAATTCGAATTCTTTACGGGGAAGTACCAGCTCTCTTTCGTTCTTCATAACGATATACCTGTTCCTGTCAATAACAATGTCGCCAATGGTAATCTCGCCCGGATCAATTGAATCGCTTTCCTGTCCTGCCGGTTTGTACCTTTTAAGTAGTGCCTTGACTTTAGAGACAAAAACTTTTGGTTTAACCGGCTTTGTGACAAAATCGTCAGCACCTGCCTCGAATCCTGCGATCTGTGTGTAATCTTCACCCCTGGCCGAAAGAAATGCAATGATAGTGTTGTTCAGTTCCGGAACTTTTCTGATCTCATCGCAAGCTTCTATACCGTCCATTTCGGGCATCATGATATCAAGGATTATGAGATGCGGGATTATCTCTTTTGCTTTCTCCAGCCCTTCCCTGCCGTTCAGGGCAGTAAAAACTTCAAATCCCTCTTTCCTGAGGTTGTACCCCAGAAACTCAAGAATGTCAGGCTCATCATCTACTATCAGTATCTTATGGTTGTTTTTGTTATCCATTTCTCTTTTTTACTCTTCACTTTACGAACTTTTAAACTTTAGGAACTTTTCCCTTTTACCTTTCTACTTTTCCCTTTTACCTTTTCCCTTTCTCCAGCGTGAATGTGAATGATGTTCCTTTACCGGGTTCACTGCTCACGTTTATCGTCTGGCCGTGTGCCTCTATGATATGTTTTACTATCGACAGGCCAAGTCCTGTTCCCCCCTGTTCCCTGCTGCGGCTTTTATCCACTCTGTAAAAACGCTCAAAGATACGGGGCTGATGTTCTTCGTCTATTCCTATCCC
>JALVJU010000073.1 GCA_027034005.1 Marinilabiliaceae bacterium | reverse complement strand
ATAAGATAATGGACCTTGGTATCCCCAATGAAAATATTTGGCTGGACGGAGAGATCAGGTCGGAATCATTTTATTTCGGCGATAATGTTTCAAACGGTAACACATTCAAATGTCCTGCTAATATTTTTATGAAAGGACAGCCTATCGGTATGATCATCGGATATAAAACTGACGGGATTGTTCAGGCCGACGATCAGAATATACCGGAAGGACTTCAGCCCGGAGATATCAACATACTTGACCTCAATGGCGATGGCAAGATAAACCTTGACGACAGGGCTATCCTGGGTAATCCCAACCCGGATTTCTCTTACGGCGTGAATATTGATTTTGAATACAAAAGACTTACATTCAGCTTGCTTGGTTACGGTGTTGCCGGCAATGATATCGTAAACGGACCGGGAATAGAATATTACAGCGCTACCGGTGATGCAAAGAATATTAATCCGGCAGCATACCATGAAGCATGGAGGCCTGACCATCCCAGCAATACCTATCCAAGACTCCTGTTTAACCAGGAAGGCTGGGCAGCAATAACAGACAGGATAGTGGAAGACGGAAGTTATTTCAGAATTACCAATATGACAGTTGGTTACAATGTGCCCTGGGATAAGGTATTTAATAAATTTCATATATATGCCTCGTTCCAGAACCTGCTTACTATAACAGGTTATTCTAATTACGACCCTAATGTCAGAAGTTTTATGGGTAACGGGAATATCGTAGGTGTTGACTGGAACCCGTTCCCTGCCACCAGGACATACATATTGGGATTAAATATAAGTTTCTAAAAAACAACCTGAAAAATATTAAGACATGAAAATGATAAAAACAATATTAATAACATTAGCATTAGGGGTTGCAGTAGTTTCATGTGACCTTACGGAAGAACCGACCTTCCTGTCGGAGGAAAGCGCATATTCTTCGCTGACTAATGCAAGTGCGACCCTTGACGGTGTTTATGCCAATTTCGCCGCATATGGCTATTTCGGGTATGATCTTATCTACAGTTCTTATGGAGCTTCGGGATTCTTCGTCTCAGGCAAGGGAGGCTCAAATACCCATCCTGACAATACAAACCTGTGTTCTTTAAAACCATTGCCATCTTCTCCTGTAACAGAGAATCCATGGCAACAGCTATACAAATCGATAGAAAGGGCCAATGGCATCATCAACAACATGACGCCAATAGAGAACCCGGTAACAACAAAAGATGAAGCATGGAACAACATTATTGGCCATGGCTATTTTATTCGTGCGTTCGATTATTTCAATCTCGTGCGGATGTGGGGTGAAGTGCTTTTAAGACTGGAAGTGACAACTCCGGACAATCTTTATTCACCAAAATCCCCTACTGACAAGGTTTATCAGCAGATACTTGATGATATTGCAATGGCAGAGGACCTGATGTTTCCGCGCGGACGTGAAAAGGACAGCTATCCCGCTGCCGAAGCTGCATATATGCTTGAGGCAAAGGTTTACATGACCATGGCCACAACCGATGATGCCGTTCCCGTGACCGATCCGATGGCTTGCTGGCAAAAAGCTTATGATGCCGCCAAACATGTTTATGGAAAATACCGGCTTGTGGATGATTATGGATCTCTGTTCGAGGAGGCCACTTCTGACGGAACGTCAGAAAATATTTTTGAAATACAGTTCAATGATGTTGTGAAAAGCAATCATGGCAAAATGTTTACGGCAAGTCACGCTGTTCTTGCACAAACATGGGGAAGGATGATGATAAACGCAGAACTGGTTGACCTGCATTATGCCCTTTATCCTAACGATTTAACAAGGCTTAATCAAACATACAAATCACAATGGGTTGACATAAAGGGGAAAACTCAGAAAACTTATCCTGTTGATTCAAAACGTAAAAACTTTAAGAAAGGATTCCCATACCTGTATAAGCACTGGATTAAAAACAAGACAGCCACAACTGCATACACCATGCAAAATTTCATAGTCTACCGTTATGCTGATCTATTGCTGATGCTTGCTGAAATATCCAATGAGCTTCAAAACGGTGAACAGCTCGGATATGTAAATGAGGTACTTGCAAGAGTTGGACTGTCTGCAGATGATTTTGTGCCAAATGAAGATTTTAATGCCGATTACAACGGGAGCCAGGAGCAGTTCAGAAACGCCATCATGCTTGAGTACCGAACAGAGCTTCTTGGCGAAGGCCACGACTGGTTCAACAACCATAGGCGGGGATATGATTTCTTCAAAAGGACAGTTATTGACTATCACAACAACTGGAGCAAGAAAGATGATAAGGTGGACGTTACACTTGCTGAAGATCCTGATGTCGTGATGCACTTCCCGTTACCGCAGAGTGAAATAAACAGAAACAACGATATTAACAATTAATGGTTATGAAAAAAATATTCAATATACCTGCAGCAAAATCGATGCTAATAGGCATCATCTGCTTTTCGTCATGCGAGACGGTATATGACGGAACATACGACCGTTACAATCCGACTCCCATTACGCTCGAAAATGTTAATTTGAACTACGAACCTGTTTCAAGTTATCCGATACCTGATGTCATGATAGATTCAAAGGCACCGACATATGATGCCGAAGGGCCGGTGGATTTTGGAATAGACACTGTTGTGGCTGTTAATGACACTAAATTTCAGATAGGAAAATTTAAAATTAACAGATCGTCAGGCATGGTTTCATATGACAATAAAGGAGGGACTATTGAACCGGGCGTTTACTTGGTCGATATCTCTATACTTAATACTACCGGATATGCAGTTGTTGATTCGGCGTACAAGTTAACTATTTTGAGTGTGCCGATAGATGTAGCAGCTGACCCGGTCAGTGCTGATGTTGAATACCTGTATTCAGGAGTTGTGTCAACTTTATCTTACGTTCCTGTCGATGTTTCTGAAGAAGAACTTGGAAAGGTCACTTTTGAAATTGACCCGGAAGTAAAGGGATTTTCCATTGACAAAACGGATATTGTAAAAAATACGGATGCCACCCCCGGAGAGCATAAGCTCACAATTCTTGTTACTACCGATCTGGGTGAAACTGAGTTAAAGAACCTTGTAACGGTTACAGTTGGAGAAAAACCCGAACTGAAATACTATCAGCAAAACGGAACCGACTCCCTCGGTAAGATAACCTTGTCGCCATGGGCTTCTTATACTACGGCTCCTCCAGTTCTTACCGGTATGACTGCTGACGGGTGGAAGGTTATCCTTCCTGATGATGCACCAGGCGCTCTCGCTGATGCTGTTTCGGTTGATGCCAGTGGTAGTGTCATGGTAGAAGGCGGACATGGCATTCCTGACGGCGATTACCTGATAGGTGTAAAAGCAGGTTACGGTGAAGAATGGGTTACTTTCAAAGATCTGTTCACATTGAGTGTGGTAACCGATTGGGGAGAGATGGTAATTGCAAATGAGGACCTTGATGACACAAAAGGTATTGTAACTTATGTTAAAGCAGATGGCACAGACAGGAAGTTTAATTTTAACATAAACACTGCGGGAGATCCTGCGGCCAAGTTGTTCTTTAAGACCGCTGAAACAATAGATAGTTGGATGATCTTAAAACTTAGTATGCCTGCAGATTATGACGGAAATGATTTTAAAGTTGTTTTTGATGAAGAACTGAATAAAGGAGTAGCAAATTATACAGAGTTTACACGTACGGTTGAATTCTCTCATGATCAGGCTTCCTGGTCTGTATCTATGGCAAACGATGATGATGCATGGCCGAGGGAGACTCCCGGTACTTATACGATAAGAAGCAGCCCTGTGGTTCTTGATGCAGCACAGCCTGAATTTTATTTCAAATGGCATTATGTAAATCTATCCGTATCAGAAAACGGAACATTCTATATCAACAACATTAAATTCAAATACTCAAAATATTTTGAACCCGTTGAAGAATAAATCTTTCTGACTAAATTAAAATAAACAACAAATGAAACGAGATTATATTTTTTATGTTCTGATTGCCATCGTGATGACAGTTTCTTTCGGCTGCTCTTCGCCAGGGGAAAAAAACAATGGAAAACCGGCTTACTTGAATGCCAATCTCCCGGTTGATGAAAGGGTAGATGACCTTATGTCGCGAATGACCCTTGAAGAGAAGATAGGGCAGATGTGCCAGTATGTGGCAATTGAGCATATTAAGGAATCAAAGGCAAAGTTCAAAGGAAAGATAGGCAAATCGAATGACCAGTACGGGATGTATCCCGGCCTGAGCATCGAAGACCTGAAGAACATGGTCCGCAAGGGAGAGATAGGTTCTTTCCTTCATGTGAAAGATGTGAAAGAGTCCAACGAGCTTCAGAAGCTTGCCATGGAATCGCGCCTGAAAGTGCCGCTGATAATCGGCATCGATGCCATTCACGGACAGGCACACATCTGGGGAGCCACGGTATATCCTACACAACTTTCACTTTCCAGCACATGGGATGATGACCTGTTGTATGAGGTAGCAAAAGAAACCGCCAAAGAGGTACGTGCTACCGGAATGCACTGGACATTCTCTCCCAATGTTGAGGTTGCCCGCGACCCACGCTGGGGACGGACAGGTGAGACATTTGGTGAAGACCCGTATTTGATAACTCAAATGGGCGTTGCCTTTACAAAAGGTTACCAGGGCGATTTCGGGCCGGATAACATTCTGGCATGTGCCAAACACTTTGTGGGTGGTGGTGAGCCGTTCAACGGCACAAATGCAGCTCCTATCGATGTATCGGAACGCCAGTTGCGTGAGATATGGCTCCCGCCCTACAAGGCGCAGGTAAAAGCCGGCGTTTACACGTTCATGGCCGCACACAACGAAGTATCGGGAGTGCCTGCCCACGGAAACAAGTGGCTGCTGACCGACATACTGCGCAAAGAATGGGGCTTCGACGGCTTTGTGGTTTCCGACTGGATGGACATAGAACGGATACACACCCTGCACCACGCTGCCGCCACACCTGAAGAAGCGATAAAGATAGCCGTTGAAGCAGGTATGGATATGCACATGCACGGGCCAAAATTCCTTGAACCGCTGGCTGAAATGGTCAGAAATGGGGAGGTCCCCGAAAAGGATATCGACCGCGCGGTAAGTAAGATACTCAAAGCTAAATTTATGCTGGGGCTTTTCGAAAATCCTTATGCCGACGAAGGCAAAGCAAAGAATATCCTTTTCTCGAAAGAGCATCAGGCAACAGCTCTAAAAGCTGCCCGTGAAGGTATCATACTTCTGAAAAATAACGGTTTGCTTCCGTTGAAAGGAAAGAAAAGGATACTTGTTACGGGGCCTAATGCCAACAACGACCGTATCATGGGCGACTGGGCACTCAAACAGCCTGAAGAGAACATCACAACAGTTTACGAAGGAATGAAGCAGGTATTTGCCGATGCAAAGGTTGATTTTATCAACAGCGGCGAGAGCTTACGCTATCCCGATGATTCAAAACTAAAACTGCCGATTGCCAAGGCTGCCTATTACGATGCAGTGGTTGTAGTGGTTGGCTCAAACTCTCTAAGGTTCGACAACAAAGAGAAAAACTGCGGTGAGAACATCGACCGTGCAAATATCACTTTACAGGGAAATCAAATGAAACTGATAAAAGGTATCTATTCTAAAAACAAAAATGTAGTTGTGGTGCTTGTAAACGGCCGCCCGTTGGGTGAAAAGTGGATCAAGGAAAATATCCCTGCTGTTATCGAGGCATGGGAACCGGGCGCTTTTGGAGGACAGGCCATTGCCGAGGTCATCAAAGGAGATGTTAACCCATCGGGAAAACTGACCATTTCGATACCTTATGCTTCTGCTCAGCTCAACTATTTCTACAATCACAAACCTTCTTCCTTCTTCCATCCTTACATCGACATGCCGAGCAAACCACTCTGGTATTTTGGTTACGGATTAAGTTACACAACCTACAAATACTCTGACCTGAAAGTTCAGAAAAGTGCAAAACTTGGGGATAAGTCGTTTAAGGTTTCCGTGAATGTTACAAATACCGGTGATATGGACGG
>JALVJU010000072.1 GCA_027034005.1 Marinilabiliaceae bacterium | reverse complement strand
CCAAGTTCAGAGCCTTTTTCAAAAACAGCTTTCAAGCCGGGCACCACCGATTCAGCTCCCTCAAGAGAAAAGCGTTTTTGCCCCACGAACTTTTTATGAATAAAATTCTCAAACCCCACTGCCTTAACCAGCTCCCTGTAAATCCTAAGTTTCTTCTCACGGCTGAATGCAGGCGTGTTACGCTCGCTCTCCATCTTCTTTTTCAACCATGACACTATCTCCGGATCCCGCAGGTAGAGATACTCCACTCCAATGTTCGAACAGTAGGTCTGATTCAGGTGGTTCAGTATCTCCTCCAATGTGGCAGGCCCGATACCTATCTCTTTTCCCGCCTGGAATACCGTTTTCAGATCATCTTTTGACAAGCCGAAATTTTCGATATCAAGTGTAGGAAAGTACTTTCTGCGTGTCCTTACGGGATTAGTATGTGTAAAAAGGTGCCCCCTTTGACGATAGCCGTGTATCAGGTTCAGCACTTTGAATTCTTTGCCTATCTGACCGCTTTCGGTAGTATCATAATTTTTCAGGGCAAAATCAAAACCCTCAAAAAATATCCTGAAACTTTCGTCAACACTCTCTTTATCTTTTTTATACCGGGAGTAAAGCTCCTCGATGGCCTCGATACTGCTGTTCCCTATAAATGAGAAATTGTCCATATTTTATTTTTATTCACTATTTTTAAAACAAAAATGCCTGATTTCTTTTTAGAATCCATAGCCGAATATTATATCAACAGATATAAAACAGAATTGTCCTCATTTTGTTTTGTATTTCCCGGACGCAGGGCAGGTCTTTTTTTCAGGGATCACCTCAGAAAACACCTGTCGAACCCGGTATGGTCACCCCAGGTATTAACTATCAACGAATTCTTCGAGAGTCTGTCGCCCCTTACCACTGCAGATTCCATCACCCTACTTTTCGATCTGTACGAAGTTTACAGGGATGTCCTTGAACCTGACAAAACTTTTGATGAGTTTATGTCGTGGGGCGAAATGTTCCTGAATGATTTTAACGATATCGACAAGCACCTTGTAAGTGCTGAACAACTTTACAGCAACCTGGCCTCCCTGAAAGAGATAGAGGATGATTACAGCCATCTGACGGAAAACCAGAGAAAAGCCATTGAAGAGTTCTGGGGAGTTATACACAGTGGTAAATTCTCTGACGACAAAGAGAAATTCGTAAAAGTATGGGATAACCTTTATGCTGTCTATTCGGGATTTCAAAAATTGCTCCGGGACAAAGGCCGCGCATACAGCGGAATGCACTACCGCATGATCAACGAGAAAATATCGAAAAAGGAACTGCCGGAGCTTCCATACGAAAAGATCGTTTTTGCCGGCTTCAACATGCTTACCCCTGTCGAGATCAACCTTTTTCAATATCTCAAAGATTCAGGCAGGGCCGATTTCTTCTGGGATTACTCAAAATGGATAACCGATGGTTCCGAAGGGGACACATCCTCAACAGCAAACCATGGCGCCGGATTTTTCATAAAGGACAACATCCGCAGGTTCCCTGCACCGGACGACTGGACTCTGCCCATGCAGAACGAAAATGAAAAACAAGAAATCACAATAGTTACCGTTTCAACTTCACTGGACCAGGTAAGAGAGATAAACAGCTTTCTATCGGAAAACAACAGCAGCGACCTCAGCACCGCCCTCATCCTTGCGGATGAAACAATGCTTATTCCTGCCCTGCACGGTGTACCGGAGAAAACCGAGCAGGTGAACATAACCATGGGCTACCCGCTGAAAAGCACACCTGCTTACGGGCTGACAGACCTGCTCATAAACCTGCAGAATCAAATGCGCTCAGGAAAGGACGGTAAGATATGGTTCCATCACAAGTTGGTCGTTCCTGTTCTTCAGCATCAGTATGTGTCGTTTCTGTCTCCCGAGAGAAGCAAAGAGCTTTTAAAAGATATCATCACGAAAAACCGCTTGTTCATCGAGACATCAGAGTTCAAGGACGATGA
>JALVJU010000071.1 GCA_027034005.1 Marinilabiliaceae bacterium | reverse complement strand
CGAACACATATTTGATCTCGTAGTCATGCATCTTGCCGTCTTCACCGTCTGTGTTTACCACAAACTTTTTGCCTTTGCGGAACATGCGGTGCTTTATCCCGTTCTTTGAAACAAGGACTGCATCGTTAAAGTCGCCAAGTACCGTAGAGTCATTTGCCACATTCATCGATTTGTCGTGGTCGGAGCCATGCCAGTCATTGTATTCTGCTTCGTGGCACTCGATGCACGCTTCCTTGCCCACATAGTTGTACACGGGCTTGTCGGGCTGCTTCTCGGTAAAGTACAATTGTTTTATCAGATATACCGGGTAGAGCAGCAGTATTACAAGTGATAGTATGAGTTTTAATTTTGTGTATTTCATTTATGGTTCTATGGCTAAAGTGTTCTATGGCTCTATGGTTAAATGGTTAATTGTTCTCTAAACTCTAAACACTAATCTCTTTAATTTTTATCCATATGTCAGCTGTGATATTTCGAAACGTTTTCTCTTTTTCGGATGGTTGATATCAACCTTCACTATGCCGTTCTTTATGTATATTGGCAATGTGTCCAGCGGCCTTGTTGCCGGCGGTGACAGTACCTCTCCTTTAATGTTGAATGCTGATGCGTGACAAGGGCAGATGAACTTATCGTCGTGCTCGCTGAAATTTATGGTACAGCCGAGATGGGTGCAACGGTACGATATGGCTATCATCCCTCCGTCATCAAATTTGTAGATGTAGAATTTGCCGGATGTGAACGGATATATCCGTCCTGGTTCAAAATCCTTTGCATGTCCAACTTCGTAAAGGTCCTCAGGTTCAAAGTTCTTTTTTTTGTTCCCGCTGAAAAAATCGAACAACAGATAAGCAACCTCGGCACCGAAAAGGAACAAGATTGCCCTTTTGATAAAGTTGCGGCGGCCGGGAGCAGTCTCCTTGCTGTTTTCAGCGTTAGCAGCATGCACCTTGTTCTCAATATTTTTATCCTTCTTTTTCATCAGTCACAAACAATTTCTCAAAATATAAGTTTCATGCTTTCTCCTCTCAGCCACAGGCCTGTTATGGTCATCACTATGTATGAAACAATGATTATGGTGAACAGTATCATTAACAGTTTCGGCTTGTTCACTTTGTTCTTTTTCCACAGGTACCATAAATATCCTCCGGCCGGAACAATATACAACAACAGAGGTAACAAACCTGTTGAAATTATCAGCGGCATGGATTTGAACCAGGATCTGAAATCAATGAGGTGTTCTGTTGCAAGGATCAAAACTGATGTTAAAACAAAAGAGAAAATAACAGCATTGACAACCTGTTTTTTACCTCTTTCGGCATTGAACCATACTCCGGTGTTGATATCGTTCGATTTTTGGTATGAGACATAAACCATAAAATATATGACAGATACAGGCAGTACAAATGCTACAAAAGCAGGATGGATATGCATTAGCAGTTCCTGAAGCCCGATGAAATACCATGGGGCTTTGCTCGGATTGGGGCTTATCAGGGGATTGGCCATATTTTTCAATGGTGCATTGAAAAATGTACTTAAAAAGAACAGGACAGCAATGACAGAAAGCATAGCGATTATCTCCTTCCTTACCAGGTTCGGGTTCACATCAACAAATTCACCTCTTTCTTTTCCCGTAGTTACACCTTTGGCTTTACGTACAAGCCAGAAATGCAGCACCATGAATACTATCATGAGCAGAGGGAGAACACCCGTATGCAGCACATAAAAGTTCATCAGTGTCTTTTGTCCAACCTGGTCCCCGCCTCTCAGGAAGTCACTCAGGGGTGCTCCTATCAGGGGAATATAGCTCATGATTTCGGTAACTATTGTAACAGCCCAGTACGAAAGCTGGTCCCACGGCAGAAGATAACCTGTGAAGTTGAACGACAGGACGATGAAAAGCAGTACCAGGCCGTAAAGCCAGTTCTTGCGTCTCTCGAAAAATATGGATTGGGAATAGAATACCCGTATGAGATGCAGAAAAACCA
>JALVJU010000070.1 GCA_027034005.1 Marinilabiliaceae bacterium | reverse complement strand
TCTGCCGCCAGGGCCCTCCCGAGAAATCGGGATGCTCTACCAGCTGAGCTATTGAGTCTCCTTTTTTCGCTTTTGCGGCTGCAAATGTACGGAAATGATTTTACTATGCAAATAAAAAATGTTGATTTTAAAAATATTTTTCGGGTAGGGCAAAATCATATACATTTGTGCAATTAAATTATCTGCCCTTGACACTATCAACATTAATTCTTATCGCTATAGCTCTTGCAATGGATTCCTTTGCTGTTTCCATCTCTACGGGAAGTGTCCTTAAGCAATTTCACTTCAAAGCGATGGGAAAGATAAGTTTTCTTTTTGCTTTGTTCCAGGGGGCAATGCCCGTGATCGGTTGGTATGCCGGCGAGTCTTTCGAAGAGTACATAAGGGATTACGACCATTGGGTGGCATTTGTTCTGCTGACGGTTATCGGCGGCAAAATGATCTATGAATCGATATGGGGAGAAGAAGAAACACAGTACCTTGACCCGTACAGCTTCCGTAAGATGGCCACGCTTGCCATTGCTACAAGTATCGATGCGTTTGCTATCGGGATTAGTTTTTCGGTTTTGAACCTGGAGATTGTTTTTCCTGCGTTGATAATCGGGCTTGTTACTTTTTTGTTCTCCTTTGCCGGACTTACCATAGGTATAAAGCTTGGAAAAGCATTCGGCTCCAAAGTAGAACTTATAGGCGGCCTTATTCTTATTTTTATTGGGGTAAAGATACTACTTGAACATACCGTCTGGAGTTAAGAATTGCACTTATCTCCATTTCAGTTCTGTAACGCTGCCGTCTTCTTCCGTATTGCCTCCGATGGCATGTAGTTTGAAATATCCGCCTTTTTTTGTGAATGATGCTTCAACCCATCCTATCGGTTCGGATGGTCTGAAGTTATACCCTGTGGCAGGCAGGTTTATCAAATGGATATCGCCACGTTTGGTGTAGTTGTATGAGTGCGTATGTCCGTACACAACCGCTTTGACTTGTTGCTGAGGCATTATGATGTTAAAAAACCTGTCGGCATCAATGAGGTCGCCGTCTTCATCCCTGAACGAGTGATGAACGAAAAGAATTACCGGTTTGTCCTTATGTTCATGCAGGTATTCGTCTATCCAGTAACGTTGTGCTTTTCCAAGAAAACCATGTGACGGGCATTTGTCAAGTGAATCCAGCAGGATAAATCGCATCCCGGGATATTCAAGCACATTCACAAACCTGTCACTGACATCCTGCCGTTGACCTTCAGTTTTTGGGAAAACTTCAAAAAAGTTTTTTCTACGGTCATGGTTTCCCATTACAAGTGCTACCGGCATTTCTGCTGCAAGAGGATCGATCAGCTCTTTGAAGTTTTTGTAGGATTCTGTTTTCCCTTCTTTTCGGGCAAGGTCGCCTGTCACTATTGCCGAGTGAACATCCGACCTTTTTACTTCGACGATAACTTTTTGCAGATTTTTGTACGGATAAAAATCGTTAGAATGATCTTCTTTGTCAAAAGAGATATGCGTGTCGGAAAATAAAGCAACGTTAATTGTATTTCTTTTTCCTGGGGCAAAAGAAGAGAAAACTCCCATGGTAGCAACCGCTCCGGCACCGCCTGCCATCACCCTGATAAAGTGCCTTCTGCTTGTTTTGTGATGAATGTATGGCATACCTCTTAATCAATTTGTATTCTCCATAAATTTAGGAATTATTTTTTGAACTCAAAGTCCTCTAAAAGGATGATCATAGTCCAATACTTATAAGAAAGGAGCTGCAATTTGGCTGTGATCTTGCTGAATACAGGTATGTTTTACCGGTTAATTCAAAGATGTTATTGACATACAAAGTTTTTTGTTGTAAATTGGATTTCGTAAAAAGATGATCCTACCGTAATTCTTTTCTGAACGGTGTGTTTTTCGGATAACCTCAATTAAAGTTGTCGTTAATCTTTTGTTATTGATTTCTGGTTTTGATCTGAAGCAAACTCATTGTTTGTTTTAGAGGAA
>JALVJU010000069.1 GCA_027034005.1 Marinilabiliaceae bacterium | reverse complement strand
TTCTCATTTCCCTTGCCACGAATATGGCTTTCGGACAAGCAATTTACGAAAGTAAACGTTACGTTCCAGAAACCGATCCCCAGGTACTTCAAAAACTTGAAGAGTGGCAGAACATTAAATTCGGTTTGCTTATGCACTGGGGAACATACAGCCAGTGGGGCATCGTTGAATCCTGGTCGATTTGTCCCGAAGACTATGGATGGTGCGAAAGAAAAAAAGGCAGCAACCCTGACAACTACTTTGAATACAAAAAAGAGTATGAAAACCTGCAAACCACTTTTAACCCTGTTAAGTTCGATCCGTCAAAATGGGCTGAGGCGGCAAAATATGCGGGAATGAGATATGTGATCTTCACAACCAAGCACCACGACGGCTTTTGCATGTTCGACACGAAATATACTGATTACAAGATCACCTCCGACAAATGCCCCTTCCATACCAACCCAAAAGCAAACATTGCCAAAGAGATCTTTGATTCATTCAGGGAAAAGGGCTTATGGACAGGAGCTTATTTCTCAAAACCCGACTGGCACAGCCCCTACTACTGGGATCCCTATTTTCCTCCACTGGATAGAAACGTAAATTACGATCCGGCAGAATATCCCGACAAATGGGAGAAATTTGTAGAGTTTACACATAATCAGATGATGGAGCTGATGACTGATTACGGCCACATGGACATCATCTGGCTTGACGGAGGCTGGGTAGCCAAAGAGTCGAAAGGCTCAATCACCGGGTGGTACGACAGGCAGGTAGATAAAACAAAAACAGGTTTCCTGAAACATAAGATCGTGAGTCAGGATATCCGCATGGATGAGATCGTGAAAAAGATGCGGAAAAAGCAACCCGGGCTCATCGTTGTTGACAGGGCCGTTCACGGTATTAATCAGAACTATCTCACTCCGGAAAACCGGGTTCCTGAAAAGACCCTTCCCTACCCTTGGGAATCATGTATCATCTCGGGTGGCGGCTGGTCGTACACACCAAATGCAAAATACATGAGCGGGCGCGAAGGCATTCACATGCTCGTTGATGTAGTGGCAAAAGGCGGCAACCTGCTTCTCAACATTGCTCCCGGTCCTGACGGAACATGGCAGCAAGGCGCATACGACCTGCTAAAAGAGTACGGCGACTGGATGAAAGTTAACAGTGAAGCCATCTACAACAGCCGTCCCATTGAGCCGTACAAAGAGAACAATATCTGCATGACAGAGCAAAAAGACGGAACTGTGTACTTCATTTACCTTGCTAAAGAGGGAGAGAATAAAATGCCTGCCGAGATAAGGATAACATCGCACAAACCTGCAAATAGAGCAAAAGTTACCCTGTTAGGGTATTCAAAAAAACTGAAATGGAAAAGCGACGGTGATGGTTTTGTTGTGACAATACCTGAAGCCCTGAGAAACGATCCTCCTTCCAAATATGCCTGGACATTGAAGGTTACTGCTGTTGAACAGTGATCTTTTCATAAACATAACCAACAAAGAATATTCAAATGAAAAACATTACTCTTTTTATCATCTCTCTTTTCTTGTTTAATTCCTGTTCCGGAAAGAAGCCTGAAGAGCATAAAATGTACTTATGGTACGGCACGCCTGCTGCCACATGGAACAATGCACTGCCCACAGGCAACGGACGTCTCGGAGCAATGGATTACGGTGACGGGCATATCCAGTTCAACGAAGAGAGCCTCTGGGCAGGATACAAGTTTAACAACAACAATCCCAATGCACTGAAAGACCTGCCGAAAATACGCCAGTACATATTCGACGGTAAGATAGAAAAAGCATACAAGCTCGGCAACAAAAGCCTGCTGAGCGTTCCGCCGCGTTTCCGGTCGTATCAAACATTTGGCGTGCTGACCATCAAACAAGAAGGAGATATTGACTCCAAAAACTACAAAAGAGAGCTGTGCCTTAACGATGGCATTAGCAAGGCCACTTACACCATTAACGGAGTAAAATACACACGTGAGATATTTGTTT
>JALVJU010000068.1 GCA_027034005.1 Marinilabiliaceae bacterium | reverse complement strand
GTCACACCCCGGATACAATTTTTTAATAATTGAGGAAAAGGTCCTGAAGCTCTTCGCGGCTCCTGTCCTTCAACAGGGCGAGCATAAGAAGCACCCTTGCTTTTTGAGGATTGAGGTCCATGGATGAAACAGTGCCGTACTCGGCATCATTAACCTCTCCATGTAAAAGAACTGTACCAATTGGCACACGGGACGCCCTTACCACAACAATACCTTTGCTTGTTGCTTTCTTTGCTGCTTTAAGGGTTGCCTCGGTCATGTTCCCGTCACCAACACCTGCAATGACTATCCCTTTTGCTCCGGCCTTAACAAGCATCGGAATTAAGTCGGGTGACATATCGGCACAGCCGTAAACGATATCTACACGGGGAAGTTTCTTCACACCGTCAACAGAAAACTCACTTTTAGTGGTATGAAGACCGAATGGATAGTGGAAAAATGTAACCTGACCGAATATTGCTGTTCCCAGCAGACCTTTCTGAGGTGACTGGAATGTCTGTACCGGAGTGGTTATCATTTTTTTTGCAGCATGGGCCGAAAGTATCTCGTCGTTCATCACTATCATCACGCCCCGTCCTTTTGAATCGGGATTGGCAGCTACGGCCACTGCATTGTACATATTCAGCGGGCCGTCGGCACTAAGCGCTGTTGATGGGCGCATTGAACCTGTCAGTACAACGGGCTTGTCACTTTTGACAATAAGGTTCAGGAAGAAAGCTGTCTCTTCCTGCGTGTCAGTTCCGTGTGTGATGACAATGCCGTCAACATCACCGGCAAGCAGCTCGTTGATACGGTTGGCAAGTTTGATCCATATCTTAATGCTCATGTCCTGCGAACCCACATTGGATAGCTGTTCTCCCCTAAGGTCGGCCAGTTTACGTATGTTAGGAACGGCATCGATCATATGATCGATCTTAACCTGGCCAGAAGTGTAAGCCGAGCCCGTAGAACTTTCACCGGCACCGGCAATCGTTCCGCCCGTAGCAAGTATCACCACCTTGGGAAGTTTGTCCTGCGCCATGTTGTATGGCAGGAATACCAACAGCAACATCGCTGTCATTATCACACTGATTCTGTTTTTTGACTTCATAATTTTCATTTTTTTTTGACCTGACACGTGAAAATATCAGATCCGATTATACTTATATTTTTATTTTCCTTCGTATTTTGTTTTATCAAGGCCTACCATATTTTCCGGATCAAGAAGTTTCTTTATCTGATTTTCGGTAAGAAGTTTCTTTTCGCGTACAAGTTCCAGTATCCCTTTACCTGTCTCTTTGGCCTCTTTGGCAAGCTCATCGCCCACATGGTGCCCAAGGATTGGATTAAGCGCCGTTACGATACCAATGGTTGTCTCCATGTTCTTTTTGTCAACATCCTCATTGATGGTAATGCCGTCAACACAATCCTCACGCATGGTTTTCATTACATTGGTAAGGAGTTTCTGCGATTCAAAGATGGAAAGGCCCACAACAGGTTCGTAAGCATTGAGCTGAAGGTCACCGTCAGAAGCAGCTATGTTCACTGTGACATCATTGCCGATAACACGGTAACTGACAAGAGCAACCAGCTCCGGGATTACAGGATTAACCTTGCCAGGCATTATGGAAGAGCCCGGCTGGCGTGGCGGAAGGTTGATCTCGAAGATCCCGTTACGGGGGCCTGAAGAAAGAATGATCAGGTCGTTTGATATCTTGGAAAGAGTTGTAGCCAGTGTTTTAAGGGCTGATGAGTAAACCACAAAACCATGCAAACTTGATGTAGCTGCTATCAGATCATCGGCATTTTTCAGGTCGTAACCTGTTATCTCTCTCAGGTGCTTTATCACATACTCATCGTATCCCTTGGGTGTGTTAATACCTGTTCCGATGGCTGTAGCGCCCATATTAAGCACTTCGATGGATTTCTGTGCATTCTCCAGGTTGGCCAGTTCCCACTCCAGCATTGAAGCATAGGAGTGAAACTCCTGTCCCACTGTCATCGGCA
>JALVJU010000067.1 GCA_027034005.1 Marinilabiliaceae bacterium | reverse complement strand
AGCTTTAATGATGTCAAGGTTTTCGGTTAACTTATTTAAATACCTTAGGGTATAATCAGGATGGTTTGCGGCCAACAGAGACCCGTGCATATTGGTTTGGTTGTAGTGCCAGTAACCCCCGCCCCAAGGACGGTCATCATGATCTACAGTCCAGATACTTCCATTCATTTTTGCCGGATATATAGCCCTGTTGGAGCTTCCCATTGCATACAGTTGCATATACCAAAACTGTTGCCATCTGTTTGCAATTGTATCTTTTGAATCAAGGATGATGTGTGAAGCATCCCAATAGTTTTTCCACCACTCAAAATGTGTTTGTTTAATTGTTTCGATATCTTTTGTTGATATTGATGAGAGGGTTTTTATTACCGGCTCTACAGGAGTTTGTTTTAATTCCGGTCTTTCCAGGACTTTGGCTTTAACTAAAATTGTCAATTTCTCATCGTTGAGCGATGATATCTTAACTACAACTTTATTTAAATTTTCTTTTATTGAAATGTTATTGCCTCCAACTATTTTCAGTCCAATTGCTTGTGAGCTTTTTAATGGTTTGAAGTTTTTATCGTCAAGCTTTCTTAGATAATCATTTTCACTCTTACTTCTTGATAGTTCCGGTTCATCGTAAATCAGTACCTGATCGTCTTTTACTAATACTTTGGCTAAAGGTCTCCATTTTGAAAATGTTAATTCAATATCCAGTTGTTTACCCTCAGGTTTCAACGAGAATACGGCTAAGTCATCATTTACGTCAAACCAGCTTTCTATCTCTAATCTTTGGTTCTTATTGGCAAGCGTGGTTTGGGAGATCGCTTCATACAGGTTTAGTTCATTAAGGTATGTTACATTAGAGTCGTTAAAGAAGTTGTTCCAGCTACATTTGAGACAGGCCAATCCAAAAGGTCTTGCTCCATATTCAGGGTGATATTTTGTTTCCGGATCATATCTCCAAAAGTTGGTGTGATTGAACTGGATATCAAAAAATGTCTTATAAGGATTAAGTATGCCTCCGAAACTGCCATTACCCAAGGGGATTCCGGTGGGTAAATTGCCATGTATGTTTAATAACTTTTTATTCTTAGGGGGAGTGTGAAAAATAATATTGTTTGAGCAAACAGCATCTTTTATGATCTTATTGCTTGAAGGATTTATCCCAGTTTGCATAGCTGTTGTTTTACATGATATAGTTAATGTAAGCATAACTATAAGCATTATAAAAAACCGGAGTTTTGTTATGCGTCCTTTGGGGCTGTTGAAATATTTATCGATATGTGAAAATCTCGACATGATGATGTTGTTGAAATAAACTAATGCAAACAGTTCTCGTTTGTGCGATGAGTAAGGCACAAAAAAGACACTAATAAGGAAGGAATATTCCCCTTATAGCCCGATGTCAGGCAATCTACATAGGTGTTAAAACATTATGGGTAAAAAACTGCCTTTTCAAAACATTCTAACTCTTAAGAGTGAATAAAGCAAAAGGTTTTAAAACAACCCCGATAAAATGCATTTATATCATAAATCGGGGTTGTCTTGAGAATTAAGCAATCAATATTATTAATTACTTATACTATTAACTAACCGGTCTACCATCCCGGGTTCTGCTCGAGTATTCCGCCGGATAATCTTATTTGGGCCGGTGGAATAGGAAGGAAGCCATTCGTTTCCGGACGGTAGTCAGGACCATCGTAAGTAGCCGGTTCTTTATTGTTATAAATAGGAACATTCTTAACTTTTGCAAATGCTGTTGCTACATCATGCCACCTCAAAAGGTCAAAATATCTCAGGCCTTCAAATGCAAGCTCATGACGACGCTCTTCTTTTATGTTTTCCAGTGTCACCGGTTTCGGACTAAGACCAGCCCTGGTCCTGACCATGTTGAAATATGTTTGGGCACTGGGACAATCAAGTTCTGCGGCCATAAGCAAAACATCGGCAAATCGTATTTTGATCATATCCTGTAAACTGCTTAACATGTAGAATGATTGTCCACCATACCATAAGTAGTAAAGGCTTACCCACCACCCGGTGCTTGGATCCTGGGCAGTAGTAGGACAATATTTCTTGTCGTAGTATCCGGTTTCCCACCAGCAGCCCCATCCGCCAAGCTGGTATTGGAAATTAGACCCTTCTACTACCGTATCAAGGGTTATGATCGAGCCCTCACGCCGAAGGTCCCCAGGCTCATAGCTATCCCACAACTGGGGGTTAACAGCAGCCCAGCCCCAACCCGGTCCATGTGGACCGCTAAACAATCCTCTAAAACCTAAAGCAACTGTATTAAAGTTACAAGCCGAAACGTTGCCCCATCCATTTACGGTTGTGAACTTAACGGCAAAAATGGTTTCTGTGTTCCTTTCATCCTCGCCTATGAAATTCAGATCATTTTCTACGGCGAATTTATAATCCGGATTGCCAGAATAAGGCCATATGTTCCTGAAATCAGATGCCAGTTGATGCCCACTGTTATCAATGATATCCACCAACCAGTCCTGGACTTGTGATTTTGTTACGCTTCCACCTTCTGCCAGTGGCATTTCACTCTTATTATAAACGCCGGTGTAAAACAGCCATACCCTGGCCATCAGAGCTTCAGCAGCCCATTTGGTTGCACGCCCCGACAAGAATTCATAATACGGTTTTGACGGCATTATGTCAATAGCCGTTTTCAGGTCAGTGGCTATTTGAGCAAAGAGTTCATCCGCACTTGCTTTGGGGGAATTGACATCTTGTTCCTCGGGATCTGTTATCAGAGGTACCGTGCCAAAAAATTTGGCCAGCTTAAAATATAAATATGCACGTAGGAAATGTGCTTCACCAAGACGTTGATCATGAAGCTCCTGATCATCATATTCGGCACGATCAAAATATTTCAGCAACATATTTGCCCTGAAAATACCAACATAAGGTTCTGACCAGAGGCCATCATAAAGAGTTTCCTGGACTAGTTTGATCTGGTCAAGGCCTTGTGCATTGATATCTTCCTGTCCTCCACTACCAAACCTGTCATCCGACATCAGTTCAGCGATCATCATTTCGCTCGTCGCCCAGCTACCTGCACGTAAAGTAGTATATACGGCATTTAATCCCTGATCAATCAGTTGAGGATTGGAGTAAAAGTTATCTGTACTAGGTTGTGACAAATTTTCTCTATGAAGGTAGTCGTCGCCACAACTGCTTAATACTATAAGAAGTATAGCCGATATTAAAAAGAATATTTTATGTTTCATTTGTTCCGGATTTTAAAATTAAAAATTAATTGATAAACCAATCAAAAATGTCCTTGACAACGGATATAAACCTATATCAACACCCGAAGACCATGGATCAGGACCAAAACCTACTTCAGGATCCATCCCGGTATATTTCGTAAATGTGGCCAGGTTCTTAGCCGACAGATAAAGTTTGGATTCACCGAGAGGCCAGAAACCAATCTTGTTAAGATTATAACCTATTGTTAGGTTACTGATCCGGAAATAACCTGCATCTTGAACAAATAGATCAGACATTTGCAACATATTCTGGTTTGCACCGGCTGTTACTCTCGGGAATTTAGTGGATGTACCCTCTCCATGCCAACGATCTAATACTTCTGTAGTATAATTATCCCAATTACTGTTCCAGAAACGATACGATTTAGCAACCTGCATACCTGCCTGGCCTACACCAGTGAGGTTAGCGTAGAACCCTTTATATTCCAGAAATAATTGAACTCCATAATTATATTTTGGCTGTGGACTTCCCAACATAACCTTGTCTTCATCATCAATGACATTGTCCCCATTTTGATCTACAAATCGAACATCACCCGGCACAACCGGATCCGGACGGGGATCAGAAGTTATCTTTCCATTATATGCATCGGCCTCAGATTGATTCTGGAAGAGCCCATCTGTTTGAAATCCCCAGAAATATCCTATCGGATATCCTACTTGTGCACGGTATATTTCTGACATCCCATGTGTTAAAACGTTTGGAGGTCCGTGAATGATTTTTTCGTCATTTTCGATCTCTGTAACCTCGTTCTGGTTGTAAGCTATATTGGCACTGATACCATACCTAAATGATGAACCTATGTAATCTTTCCAGCCCAGATAAAGTTCAACTCCTTTGTTTGTTATACTACCTCCGTTAATAAAAGCTGAAGCCGTACCTGTTGTAGCCAGTACCGGAGGATTCACTAACCAGTCCTTGGTGTCTTTTTTGTACCAGTCGAAAGTGAATTGTAATCTAGACCTAAGAATATGGATATCAACACCTATGTCAGTTTGTTCTGAAGTTTCCCATGTTACCTTTGGGTTTGGTACTCTTGCCGGATAAGCTCCAAGGAAAACGCTTGATTTATCTGGCCCAAAAGTATAATACCCGTTATGATAGGACATCGTTGATGCATATTGAAATGCCCCTATCTCTTTATTTCCGTTTTGACCCCAGCTGGCGCGTAGTTTCATGTAGTTTAACCAATTGACATCCTGCATAAAAGATTCATTTGTCATTACCCAACCGGCAGATATAGATGGGAATGTTCCCCAGCGACGTCCTTCCGTGAAATTTGAGGAACCATCTGCACGTAAAACAAATGTCATTAAATATTTCTCCTTATAATTATACGAAAGGCGTCCAAAATATGAAAGAATAGCATCTCCACCCCATTCAGCACCATTAACCCTTGTATAATCCGGATCAACAACCGGATAGTTATTAAGATATGCATGTTCCGCATCCTGGAATAACCCATTTTCATTATGTGCGGAAACGCTAAGTGCCGTAGTTGTTTTATTCATCTCAGTACCCAGCAGGAACATAAAGTTATGACTGTCATTGATGTCGAACGAATAATTCACGGTGTTTGTAAAAGTATAATTAAACCCATTGTTAGCGGACTGATCAACATCGTCATATTGGTTATATGATGTACTACTTAGATAATAAGCCGGAGTCCAGTGTCTTCCGGAGCCGTACCATGCATTAAATCCAAACATGGATCTTATTGTCAGGTTTTTAACAGGTTGAATGTCAATGTATACATTTCCTACCTCTGAGCTTCCTTTACTGAAATTATATTTTGTGGTATATTCCATTTGAGCAATTGGATTAGCCAGTCCGGGATTCCATGGAATAGCAAAATGATATTCGCCGTTCTCATCATAAAGAGGCAGGAACGGGCTTGCAGTAAGCATGTTTCTTATATCGCTCCAGTAGATACCACCCGTTCTGATACCTGGATTTACCCGATGGCTATAGGTGAAGTGTTCACCAATTTTAATAATATCCAGATCATTTTTAGTCCATATCTTATGTTCTGAGTTGAATATTACATTAAATCTTTGATAACGGGAGTTTGATTGTTTTCCAAGTACTCCTTGGTCATCCAGGTAGGAAGCACCAAATGAATAAATCGACTGGTCTGATCCTCCAGAGAATCCCAAAGAATAATTCTGTATTAATGAATTCTTGTTCTTCATTTCATCAAACCAGTTTGTGCCATTCCATTCTCCACTCTCTATTTTGTCCCAGTCAGGCACAAGGTTCGGGTAATCCCAATCAGGCAAACCGTCGTTAAGCCTTCCTTCCGTTTGTATCATGGCATATTCCTGAGCATTCAGCATGTCCGGGCTTTTATATACATTTTGCCATCCGAGATAACTGTCGAAATTTACTTTTATCAGGCCTTTTTTGCCTTTCTTTGTTGTAACCAGAATAACACCATTGGCGGCACGTGCACCATAAATGGCAGCGGAAGCGGCATCCTTCAGTACATCGATAGTCTCAATATCAGAAGGGCTTAGGTAATCAATATTACCCACCGTAACTCCATCGACAATGTATAAAGGACTGGCATGTCCTATTGTTCCCATACCCCGGATATAAACTTTTGTAGGAGCTCCAGGCTGTCCATTACTTCGCGTAATTGAAACACCAGGGCTGATTCCTTGCAAGGCATCTATTGAATTACTGGGGGTCAGCTTGGTAATAACATCTCCTTTGATGTTTAAATTAGCCCCGGTATTCAATTTCTTTTTTTGAGTACCATATCCTAC
>JALVJU010000066.1 GCA_027034005.1 Marinilabiliaceae bacterium | reverse complement strand
CTTTGAAAAAGAGGCGGCTGAGTCTTGCTTACCGTCTGGGATATCAGACTAAGATAGGAGGTGAAATGCCTTTTTACATGGTGCCTTTTATCTACTATGCCAGTCAGGTCACACGCGACGGGCTTGGCGGTGGACGTACATTGAGGGGGGTGATACGTAACCGTGTGATAGGGGAGGGAGTTGTTTACGGAAACTTTGAGGTGAGATGGAAGTTTTATGATTTTACTCTTTTTAAGCAGGATGTTTACCTTGCCCTGAGCCCTTTTACCGATATGGGCCGTGTGGTACGGAAATATCATTTCTCAACGGAAAACATCCCGGATGATGTGAATATTGTTGCTGACGAGGAGAAAATGCACATCTCTTATGGGGCAAGCTTCAATTTTGTTATGAATCACAATTTCATTCTTTGTTTTAATTATGGTGCTGCAGCCGATAAGCGTGACGGCAACAGCGGACTTTATATCACTGTGGGATATCTGTTTTAATTGTGAGAACGATAACGAAGATCACCATTCTTCAGCAGCAGTCAAGGTCAAAACTCAATCGAAACATAAAAAAGAAATGTTTTAACTGTACGCTTCAATAAACAGTTCCGGAGTACGGGTAACTTTCTTTGTTTTATAGTCGAAGAAAACGATATCCGTTTTTGCCTTCACTATCACTTTTTCATTAGACGTGTTCACCATCCGGTAGAAGATACTGCAGCCTGCATTTGTAATGTCATCAACGGTAACATCAACCCTGAGTTTGTCGCCGTAAAAGCCCTCGGACGCGAAAACGATCACTGCACCTGTCATAATGATTCCTGCACCGTCAACATCACCTTCGGTAAATCCTTTATCGGCCAGAAATCGGATCCTTGCTTCATGCATAAGTCCCAGGACGGAGTCATTGCCGAGGTGCCCTCCATAGTTGATGTCGGTAATTCGGATATCAAGCCGGGTTGAGAAGCTGAAGCTGTCAGGTAATTTCAGTTTGATGCGTGCCATGGGGTAATCTTGTGGATGATTACGAAGATAATACAAAAAGAAAACAGTGCCGTGCCTACGGCACTCTTTTCTTTCATAACTTGTGTTTACCATAAGTCAGGGATCCTGGGATAAGAGTGATTTTATTACCGAGGGTTTCGCTCATAGCGAAGCCCTCGGAGTCCCCGGTGGTAAATGTTTCCTCTTTTTAAAAAGTCGGGTTCATTCCCTGATCTCTATCTTTTTCCACACAACAGTGCTTCTGCCTGCGAGGTCAGCCGTTGATATCTTAAGCCGGTAGTTTCCGGGCTTTTCGATGTTGAAATGTATCGTCACTTTGGCGGAATCTTTACTTTCCTTCACATCCGTATTCCATCTCTGATTCCAGAAATCGGTGTAGTCCTCCTCTTCGGGGCCGTACAGTTCCCAAAGAACATAGGTGTTCCTGTAGATCCCCTCTTTATCGGCTCCCTGGGTGTAGTACACAGGTGATGAACCGGCTTTTACATTTGCCGTTACCGTGAATTCTCCCGGTTTGTTGCCTTCAGGAGCAATAACATCTGCCGTAAGTGTTGGCGGCATACCGTCCGGACGCCGGGGAGTGCGTGCAGAGTTCAGGAGTGTGCTCTTGCCGTTCCTTGTCACCTTTACCTTGCCATCCTCCCTGATCTCAACTATCTCATCGTACCCTTGCGGCTGAAAACCTTCAAGGTCCCACATGGCATCGTACTGTATGCCGAGGCGGATACAACGCTCAACCTCGGTGTAGAAGTTGCCCATCACTTCGCGGTACTTTACGCCCTTGCTGTTTTTTCGTTCCATGTTCAGTTCGGGCAGGCCGCTGATGTTGCCGATGCCCATCTTCACATGACCGAGGTTGTATCCCGGAGGTAGTAGGATGGCCGTTTTAGCAGTTTCCTTAAGTTTTTCAAGGTCTTTTCCCGAGAAGTATTGCGCATGGTTCCTGAGGTTTTTTGACAGGGCGAGGTATTCGTGGTACGGCACTGCCGCAAGCTGGTAGT
>JALVJU010000065.1 GCA_027034005.1 Marinilabiliaceae bacterium | reverse complement strand
CTGGACTGGTTTAAGAAGTATCTGTGAGTTAGGGGAAAGTCAGCAGTTCTCAGTTCTCAGTTGGCAGTACCTCAAACTTCGACATTCCCCGATTGATTCGGCGTTCGATATTCGAAATTCTTGAAAGTAGTACTAAAGGCAGTCCTAAATGTAAAGATACAGGTGCGTAACACCGGAACAAAATAGTCGGAAGCTCGACCCCGATAAAATCGGGGGAAGCTGGAAGGAGAGTCGGCAGCAGGCAGTTCTCATTCGGCAGAGGATTGAGATACATGGTGCAGAGCACCGCAACATTTGTAGAGATCCGCAAAAGAAGAATCGAAGGTGCAGAGCACCGGAACATTGCACTGCATTAAATTTGCCTGCCCATCAGTGCATCCGTGGCCACAAATCACTCTGCGCCTCTGTGCCTCCGTGTTCATCATCCGTGGCATTAAAAAAGGGAACCAAACGGCTCCCTCTTTTTTTACTTCTCGCTCTTCAACCATTTCTCGTTAAACGCAACATGCTTAATGGTCCCTTTGTGTCCTTTAAGGTGGTAGGAATATGTAACATGGATAACCCCATCTTTACCCTGAATGGCCGTTGGGTATGCAAACGAACCTTCGCCGTCTTCCATCCTGTCAAGATGTTTGGTATGCTTCCAGGTCTTCCCCTCATCATCGGACAAACTTACCGCCAGACTGTACCTGCCGTCTTCAAGGTCATTGTACACCATCAGCCAGTCACCGCTTTCAAGCATTATGGCATCCACACTGGCACCGGGATTCGGCAGCTCCGTTTTCTCCACTGCCGTCCATGAATATCCCTCGTCTTTAGATTCGCTGATCATTATCCGCCCGGGCGAATCACCATTATCACGCATATAGGCAACAAGAGTGCCGTCTTCCTTTTGAACTATGGCCGGCTGAATATTCCCGCGACCCACAAGAGGAAGACTTGGTGTCCATGTTTCTCCGTTGTCATCGGAGATTGCCATAAGCGACATATTGTACCCGTCGGAATAAAGAGGCAGCAGTATCCTTCCGCTTTCAAGCACAAAAGGAGTTATCCTTGTCATCCAGCCTGTTTCCCGTTTCTTCTTGTCCAGGGCGGCCTTGTAGATCATATCCTCGTATTTCGGTGCATATTCGGCCCAGGCCAGGTCGTCCCTGCCATTCTTTTTGAATTGTTCCTTAATTGTCTCTGCGAATTTATCATCCGGCTTAAGGAGGATCACATCCTGCCAGTTCCATTTAGGAGAGCCCTCTCCCATGAAATCAACCGATGTCCTGTACTTCAGCACAGAAGTCTCCCATCTGTTTGCCTGAACAACGATCCAGAACAAAAACAATTTCCCTTCTTTGTTCAGAAACAGAACAGGGTTACAGTCAGGGTGTCCGGGCGTATCAGCCATGACAAAAGTCTTGCTCCACTCCTTCTCCCCTTTTTTCAATCGCGCTCCCATGATAGCAACATCATTGGCACTCCTCTCCCCCGAACCCTCGAACCAGCAAGACAAGAGATCGCCGTTGGGCAGCTCAACTATTGAACTTGAATGAACATGTTTTCCCTGAAAAGGAAAAATATACTGTGTCTCATAAATCTCTTTCTTTTTCCCGTTTCCTGCCATCATATCGGCAGTAAAGAACATTAAAAGAAAAACTCCAAAAACAGCTAACTGCCAATTCCCTTTGATCGTTTTTAATCCTTTAGCTTCCATATCAAATTATTTTAATATTATTTTAAGATTCTTATAATTACCAAAGTAAAGACATTAAAATCCTTTTATCCAATTATTTTTATATCAATTCATATTAAATATTGACCATTGCATAAAACACGAAAGCCATGAAACGAAAAAAGCCCTGCAGAAAGACCTGTAAGGCTTTTTAGTCTGTGAAAGCCGACTCGAACGGACGACCCCCATCCCGATAAATCGGGACTACCAACTGCGCTACATCCCGATTGTTTTTTATCTTTTTAAAGTTTAATTTTTGTCCTATATGCTAAAT